>NZ_JBEOVY010000020.1:0-38433 GCF_040295745.1 Saccharopolyspora sp. NPDC002686 | reverse complement strand
GTTGCGCGGGGTGATGATCATTTCGTGCGCGCCCCCGCACCCGGTAATGGGTGCGGGGGCGCGTTGGTTCAGACGGTACGGGCAAGCCCAAGATCGTGGTGTGGAGCGGGCCTGGCAGGATTGAGGGCAGGGGAAGCTTCAGGTCCCCCTGTTATGCGTCGACGCTCCGTAGTCGTCCTCCCCCCTTCCAAACCGAATTCGGTAGCGATGGAAGGACGAAGATTTCCGTGTTTTTCCTGTTCGGGTGGGTCTTGACGACCCTGTGGCTCTTGATTACGCCTGGTTTCCAGGCGTTGACGAACGTGAGCAAGCGGCGCCGAGATGAGGCGTCCCAGCACTTCCGTAGCAACCTCGCGATGACGGCCGGGGCCGTGTGCGTGGCTGTCCTTGCTGCGGGGGCAATCGAAGTGCTGCCGCTCCGGTAGCCACGGTCGCGGGGGCGTCGTGCTCTGCTACGACGCCCCCGCGCGTATGGCTCTACACGTGCCGGTTCAGGCGGTGGGGTGCCGCCCGTCCTGTTCAGTCGTCGACCTCGGCGGGGTGTAGGTCGGCGGCCTGGTCGAGCCGAGCAGTACCCGCGCGATCGGGGCGGGTAGGTACGGCTCGGCCCAGCGCAGCAGGGCGTAGACCGCGGCGAGTACGAGCGGCACGACGAGCGTCGACCCGGCGTCGCCGAGCCCGTCGACGAGCCATGCGGGGGCGCCGGCGGTGACGAGTGCGGCGATGACCGCGGACCAGGCGGCGGGCACGATCGTGCGCAACCAGGCGGTGAGCTGGTCGGACATCAGGCGGCGTCCTTCCCGGCCAGTCGCTGCGCCAGTTCGGTCACGATCGCATCGGCCTGCGCCTGGTTGTCTGCGCCGAGCGCGGCGCGCACCGACTCGGCCACGACCGGGCCGACGACCTCAGCGAGCATCGGGCGCAGCGCGGCGGCGACCTTCGCGGGGTCGGACTGCCCGGCAGCGTTGATCATCGCCGGGAGCTGGAACAGCAATCCGTTGTTGTCGCGGATCGCCCTGACTGCCGAAAGCTTGATTTTGCTGTTGGGGTAGGTGGACAGCTGCTCGCCCAACAGCGCGTTGTGCAGGTCCACCAGCATCGCGACCACGGTCCGCGGGCCGATCGCCGTGCCCCATCCCTGGATCTGGCCACGGTCACCGCGGGGGCCGAGCAGTTCGGTTTCGATGCGGCGCAGAATCGCGCTCTCTTCGGGGGTCAAATCGTCCTCCTGAGGGCTGGCCGCGGCGACGTCGCGGCGGAACTTGTCGAGGTCCACGCGGCCGGGGTCGATCTTCCCGGTCACGGACGTTTCGCAGTGGCCGCGAGCGGCTTCCGGCGGGCGGCCGAGCTTGGCCAGCACCGCCCGCGTCGCGCGCACCGCGGCGTCGTACTGCTCCGGCGACGGGCCCTGGTTCACGCCCTGGTAATCCCACTCGAACCCGACGTACAACGTGTTGCCATCACCTGCGGGATTCGGGCCGGACGCGCGTGCCTTGCCCGCGTGGTTCGCGCGGCCGGCGGCGATGACGTGCACGGTGCCGTCGTAGCCGATGACGCCGTGGCACAGCGGCCCGTCGAGATCCGGCCGGCCGTCGATGCACATCTGCACCGTCGGCGCGGGCCGGGCGTAGGACGCGGGGGTGGCGGTGTGGTGCTCGAGCACGCCGACCGGGCGCGGCTGCGCTCCGCCGGCGGTGCGGGTCTTCCAGCCGTCGGTTTCGACGACGGGCAGCCCGACGGCGCGCAGCACATCGGCCAGCCACACGAGCGGCAGAGGCATGATCAACTCCCCATGAGGTTCAGCACGACGGATCCGATGAAGGACAGGACTGAGGCCAGCAGCGCCATCCACACCGCCCACCGCTTCGAGCGGTCGGACTCGCGCGATTGCTTGATCTCGGCAATGGCCTTTTCGGACTCCCCGATGCGGTGTTCCAGCACAGCGATGCGGGGGCCTTGTTCGGCCATGTGCCCGCGGAGGGTTGCGGCCAGATCGGAGATGTCCGCGCGCATCGCGGCCAGCTCGTCATGCATGGTTGCTCGCAAGGTTGAAAGCTCGTCCCGGACGTAGCGCAGCGCGACGTCGGCGGGCGTCTCGGTGGTCATCGCGTCTCCGTCACAGGGTTTGGTGGAAGTAGCAGCCGAAGGGCTGGCAGGCGACCACGCCGGCGCCGGACGCGGTGGCCGTGATGACGACCACCGTCCAGTCGTTGCCCACCTGCGCAGACACGTCCGCCGTAACGTGTCGGAATCCGAGAGCGGAGGACCACTCGGCGACGGTGACGCCGCCGACCTTGAGCCGGTACGTGACGGTGGGCGTCCCGGTCGCCGGCCCCCACAAACCGTCGACGGTGATCCACGGGTGCGAGATCGACGCTCGCCCCTCCCACAGGATCGATTCGCCCGTGATCTTGGAGGCGTCGATCGTGGAGTACGAGTACACCTCGCCGAGCCCGTCGGCGTGCGTGCTGATCGTGCGCGGGACGAACTTCTGGTACAGCGGCACCGGCAGCCAGGGGCGCGCGAGCCCGACACCAGTTGCGGCGTCGTCGGAGACCAGGATGCGGTCCGCGGCGTCGGTGAGCGCCCAGAAGTCACGGCCGAACGCCTCGTTGCCTTGCGTGAACAGCAGGCGCGCGCCGCCCTCCCGGCGGATGGTGAGCACCTGCTTGCCGCTGGTGTCGGGCCCCATGTAGAGGATCTCGGTCCCGTTGTCATCGACCATGCGCAGGAACGCGTCCTGCAGCAGGGTCAGGCCCCCGCGGCTGATCGTGGCCGATGCCAAGCCGACGGACTTCCACAGCCGCCGCAGCTCCGCCTCGGCGCGCTTGATCCGGTCCAGCAGGTTGCTGGGCTGGTTCACCTGGCCCACGGTGCCTCCTTATGCGATGCCGTCGAGCAGCGGCGCGAGCGTGAGCGTGACCCGCTCGGCGTCGGCTGAGGGCGCGAACTCCATGTCGACCACGCGCACCGGGCCTTCGAACCCAGCTCGGTGGAATCGGTCGCGCGGGATCACCAGCCATCCGTCATCACCGCGGTTGACCTCGGCCGCGGTTGGCGGGATGTCGCCGCGGACCACGATCTGCGGGAGCACCACCGGCATCCGGGCCGCTTGCTGATCAGCCTCAGCGTGACCGAACAATGTGGACTCCGATTCCGCGCCGCTGTAGTTGTTCTCCAACTCCAGCAACGGGAATCCCTGCTTGTAGCGCTCGGGCTGCTCGTGCACGGCGATCGGCGTTCCGAGGTCGACGCCCTCGCCGGTGGCGTAGACGCGGGTGGCCATTCGAGTGCCGTCGGTGGGCCAGGTGTAGCTGATGGTGTTGCCGCGCAGTTCCCAGACGTGGCTGCTCCCCTGCTGGCCGAGCCACGGTTCGCCGATGCGCAGGATGCGCCGCGGAGCGCCAGGGCCGGCGATGACGTCGAAGACCATGTCCGGGCCGCCCTCGACGTTGGTCAGGTTGCGCAGGGCCTCGCCGGTGTCGGTGAGGTCGTAGCCCCGGTAGGTGCGATCGCGCAGGACGTTGGAGACCGTATCGTCGAACTCGATGCCGATGTCCCCGCCCGCGTGCTGCTGGGCCTGCGCGATCAGGCGGCGGGCGATCTCGTTCTGGTCGACGTTGTCGTAGGCGACGGTCAGGCCGGCCACCGCGGTCAGGTCGGGGTTGTCCGGGAGGACCGGCAGCACCTTGCGGTGGTCGAAGTAGCTCCAGAACTCCCCCGCGCCGACGGTCACCGTCTCGTCTTCGGAGTTGTAGGCGCGGGACCAGATGATTCCGCCCCACATCGGCCGGGAGTCGCGGAACGCGTATATCACGCGCCTGCACGGCATGGTCAGGTCGTAGGCGTCGAGGTGTTTCGAGTGCTCGCCGAGCTTCCACGTGGCGTTGAACCGCCCCGAGCCGTTGAGCGGCTTGTTGAACCGCACCGACCGGAGCGGAATCTCTTCGATGAGCGTGTTGGTTCGCAGGTCAGCGATGGCGTAGGAGTAGACCGGCAGCGCCACGCGCTCACCCCCGAAGCCAGGTCAGCGACATGTTCACGCCGTTTCCGAGCGGGTCGAGGTTCACCGAGGCGCCGGTGTTCTGGTAGGCCCACATGCTGAGCTTGGTGCCCGCGTTGAACCGGCGGGTCGTCGAGCAGCTCAGCGAGCACGGTTCGCCGGTCTGGTCGCTGGCTGCCTGGGCGTAGCGGCTTGCGGTCGGTGAACCGGCGATCGCCAGTGCGCGCTCGGCAGCCGAGCCGGTGGAGACGAACCGGATGTTGGCCGCCAGTTGCCATAGCCCGGTCCGGTTCAGCGTGAACTCGGTGCCGTTGCCGACGGCGGCCACGGACACGTCGTCGGATATGTAGTCGAAATCGGGCAGGTGCACCCGCTGGTCGACGTTGTTGGGGATCGGCTGCGCGGTCGCCCGGTAGTAGCGCGCCTCGTGCCGGGTGGTGTCGGTGGTGCCGCCGATCGCGAACGCATCCACCCAGGCCGAACCGGTCCACCGCTGCACGATGTTCGTCGACAGCAGCAGGATCAGCTGCCCGGTGATCGGATTGCTGATCTCGGAGGCGGAGGCCACCACCGGGATGCTCGGGACCCGCCAGTCGGTGCCGTCGTGCACCTCGATGCGCTTGGTGTCCAGCCGGTACACCGCTTGGCCTGCGTACGGGTTGGCGACGCCGCTGCGCGCGGTGGCGTCGGTGACGGGCGCGATGCCACCGGCGGCGACGGTGCGGGCCACGTCGAAGTTCTGGATGTTGGCGGCGGTGATGGTGGTCGCGTTCGGGGGCACCACGATGCGGGCCCGGACGATGTGGTCGGCGCTGCCGGACACCGGCGGGTCCACTGGCGTCGCCGCGGGGGTGCCGACGATGTGGCGCACCACCATGTCCGAGGTGGTGTCGCCGAAGTAGGCGTCGGACTGCTGGAACACGATCAGGTCATTGCGGGGGTTGGATGCGTCGGCCGGTGCGGCGCCGAGCACGTTGATGTCCTTGCTGGCGTCCAGGCACAACAGGTAGGCGCCGCCGCCGCGTTGGGACTGCAGCACCGCCCGGAACGGGGCGACGTGCACGAAACCGTTGGCGGTAGGGCTGGTGGCGCTCACCGCTCCCGGCGCTGCCGCCGCGGGGAGCAGCCCGGTGCGGGATGTGATCTGCCCGGCGGGCGTAGCCAGCGCGGCAACCGTGATCCGGCCGTCCTCGACGGTCTGCACACCGGCACCGGCGACTTGCTGCACTGCCCACGAATGGCGCTCAGCCACGTGATCCCCCTCAGAAACTCGTGTGGTGGTAAAGACATTCGAGCTGCCCGCCGCCGTCGCTGGTCTCGAACCGGACACGCGTCGGGCCCGGAGGGAGCGTGAACCAATGGCGCCGGATCAACATGTTGGACCGGCTGACTCCCGACGACAGCAGCACCGATCGGTCCTCGGTCGACAGCAGCAGCTGCTGTCCGTCCAGCAGGGTGTAGGAGTCGTCGAACACCAGCTCGGCGCCGGTGTCGGCGTTGCGGATCACCGGGCGGGTGCAGGGCCCGGTGATCCTCCAGGTCGGTTGGGCGTGGGCGTTGCCGTCGTTGGTGACGACGAGCTCGCCGCCGGACTGCGCCGAGCCCCACACCAGCGGCCACGTCAACGGCCACAGCAGGCCACCGCCGCCCGCTACCGGGGGCGTGGTCGAGGGGGACTGCTGCGGCAGGTGCAGCAGGCGCGGGTTGGTGGCGCGCCACTGGATCGCGCCGCGGGTGAGGCCGTAGTGGTATTCCACCGGGGTCGGGATCAACCGGCCGGTGCAGCGGGCCAGCACCATCGCCTTGATGCCCTGCCACTGCACGACCAGAGGTTCTTCGGCGGGGTTCTCGTCGGGCGCGGTGATGCGGCGTAGTTCGAGCTCGGCGGCACGAAAATCCGCTTCGGAGCGTTCGCCGAGCTCGAACGACAGCGTGATGATCCGCCGATCCGACAGCAGTTGCCCGGGCTGGTAGCCGTGCTGGTTGGCCAGCTCGGCGTCACCGTCGCGCATGTCCGGAAGGTCTTGCCAGCCTTCCAGCTGCACCAGGCCGAAAGCGGTGTCGACGCCGAGCAGCGTGCCGCGCCACTCGATTTGTCCATCGGTGGTGATCAGGTCACCAGCGGCCATCATCCACCCCCACGAGAGAACCAATCCAGATCAGCGGCGATGTCGTACGGCGACTGGTGCGGTGCCGCGACGAACGTGCCGATGTTGACCACCGCCCGCTGAGGCTTCTCGCGCTCGGGGCCGGGTCGCGCCAGCAGCTGGCGGGTGTGGTGTGCGGGAAGTACCTGGCCCGGGCCCGACGGCACCAGCAGCTCGGGGCCCTGCTCGCCGACGAGCACCGGCCGCTGCGAAGCCACCGGCCCGCCGGTGGCTCGCCGAACGAGCGGCAGCGGAATCCCTGAGCCGGGGTTGGTCTGCCCTTGGCCGCGGGTCGATACGAGGATCTCGATGTGCCGCCGCACCGGGATGCTGTTCACCGCGTTGCGCACGCTGTCGGCGGCCCGTACCGCGTCCCACGCCCCCGGCGTGGTGATCAGGGTCGACACGTCCCGGGGGATGCCGAAGTACCGGTCAGCCAGCATCCGCGCCTGATCGGCGGTGAACCCCATCTGCTGGGCTTCGTGGATGAACTGGTTGCGCCGCTGCTCGGACGCCGCCACCGCGGCCTGCGTGGCCTGCTGCTGCGACTGCCCCTGGCGCAGCGCCGTGTCGAAGGCGGTCTGCGCCAGCGTGCGGTACTGCTCGCCCTGCTGCACAAGGCTGTCGTGCAGCTCGCGGCCCTCTTCGGTGGTCAGGTTGATCTGCCCGTCGGCGTTGAACAGCGCGGCCTGCCATCCGGCGGTGCCGCCCCGAACCCCCTCGAGGGATTCCCGCAGGTTGTCCAGCCCTTCTTCGAAGCGGGCGGTGGCCTCGTCCATCGAGATCTGCACACCGAACAGCTGGCGCCACGCCGTGTTCAGGGCGTCCACGCGGTCCGCGGTGTCCCCGGTGGTGTCCTTCAACGTGGTCATGGCCTCGCGCAGCGAGTCCGTGCCGGGCACTGCTCGGCTCATCGCCGTGTCCGCGCCGAACACCGCTTCGGTGTACTGGCGCTGGTCCTCGACGGCACCGACGATGGTTCCGCGCAGCCCATCGGTGGCCATGAGCAGATCGGTTGAGGCGTGGGACTGATCCCGCAGTGAGCCCGTGACGCCCTGGAAGCTGCCTTGCGTCTCGTAGGCGGTTTGCACCTGCTGCTGCAGCTTGGCTTTCACGGCGTCCAACGCCGGACCGCCAGCGATCAGGGCGTCGATGTACTCGGAGTGGCTAAGGCCTGCCTTTTCCACCGCATCGGCAATGCCCTGGTACTGCTCGGACTGCATGAGTGCCGAGCGCGCGTTGGAGTCGAAGGCCCCGGCGGAATCCCGCAGCGCCGACGACAACGATCGCTGGTCGCTCTCCGCGCTCTGGCTGGCCGAGCCGAACAGTGCGAGCCCGATCGACGCGGCGGCCAGTGCGGCGCCGAACGGGCCGCCCAGCACGCCGAGCATGCCGCGGCCGGCGGTCTGTAGCACGCTGCCGCTGCCAGCGGCGCGGCGTGTGTTGTCGCTGAATTGGATCATCGAGGTGGCCACGCCCGAGACGACCTCGCGCACGGCGCGCATGCCGCGCATCGCGGTCGCCATCGACAGCCACAAGCCGATCAGCGGGCCCAGCACGCCCGACAGCGGCTCGATCACGTTGAGCACGCCGGAAAGCACGTCGAGCGCAACGCCGACCGCCGAGGACATCACCGGCAGCGCGCCGCCGGACATGTCGTTGATGACGCCGATGACGCGGGTGAGGACCTCGGCGACCTCGTCGCCGTGCTCGGCCCACACTCCGGTGAGCCCGACCAGCACGCCGCCGACTTCCGGCAGCACACCGCGGATCAGTTGCCCGAAGTGCTCGATGCCGGCACCGGCATCGTCCGAGCCGGTCGAGACGATCTCGAAGAAGTCCCCGACACCAGCTCCTGCGTCAGCCATCAGCGACGCCATGCCGTCGATCACCGGCCCGGCGCGCTCCACCGAGGTGACCATGCCCGGCATCGCGTTGCGCGCGAAGTCGGTCACGCCCTCGGTCAGCGTGGCCACGTAGGGCGCCGAAGCGGCGAAGGCGTCCCGCATCAGCGGGCGCAGTTCCTCGTACGCCGCGCCCATTTCATCCGCCGCGCCGACGAACGCCGATTCCAGCGGCGCCGCATCCGCCATCAGCCCGGTGCGAACGGTCTCGGACAGATCACCGAAGCTGTCGCGGACGGCGGCGTTCTCCCGCAGTGCGACCGCGCCGAGCCCGATGAACGCCAGCGGCAGCGCACCAACCGCAGCTGCGACACCGGCAGCCGCGACGGCCGAACCTCCGGCCACGCCGACCAGTGTCTTGGTGGCGCGGTTGCCCATGCGGTCGATCGAGTCGCCGACCTTGTCGAAGGTCTTGCTGGCCTTGTCGATACCGAGGACGGTGAACACCAGGTCACGGGTGCTGCCTGCCATCATCGCCTCCCAGCAGCGGTCGGTGGTGCCTCAGTGCAGGCGCGACGGTGTTCGTCGACCAGCTCGGCGCACATCCAGAAGTCGGGCAGGGTCAGGCGGCCGACGTCGGCCGGGTGCATGTGCCACAGCTGCAGGAACCACGGCTTGTAGCGCGCTACTTCTTCCGCGACGTCTTCGGCGTCGCTGCGGTAGGGTCCGGCGCCTGCCCGGTGTCCTCGGTCGCGTCGGCGGCCACCGGTCGGAGCAACTCCCGGCCGAAGTCGGCCCAGCGGAAGTTCATGGCCTCGCCGTCGAAGGTCAGCTGCTCGCCGGCCTTACGTCGGGCGAGCCAGAAGAAGGCCTTCACCGCGAGCGCGTCGCCCTGGTCGAAGTCGCCGCACAGCTGAATCCACTTGCAGCCGGTGAGCTTGCACAGCTCGATCGACTCGTCGACGGTGATCGAGTGGAAATCCAGCGTCCACTCCGATTCGCCGAGCTTGAAACGGAAGTCCAACGGCTTCATGCCGGTCCTCATTTCGCGAGCTTGGTGATGATGTCGTTCACGGCTTTGACCGCGCCGTCACGCACCTTGGAACCATGGCGGCGCATGGCGGAGTCGAACCAGCCAGCGGGGCGCGCGGTCTGCGTCACCCACCGCTCGCGGTTGCCGAACACCGGATGCCGCCACCGACCCTCGTTGAGGTAGTGCGGCAGCTTGCGCTGGTCTGGTGGTAGGTAGCGGGTTTGCGTGCGGATGCGCACCGACGCCGAGCGGGCGCCGGTGGACATCTGCAGCCGCACCGCGCGCGCGATCGTGGCGCGCAGCCCGCGCTGCTCGTAGGCCTTGCGCTTGGTGTGTTCGGTGCGGGATGTGGTGCGGGACATGGCGTGTTCGCGTCGCGCCTGCCCGCCGCCGCCACGGGTGGCGGTGGAGTTCACGCCGCGCACGTTGTTCTGCGCGTCGTCGACGGCCGGTTTCGCCGCGGTCCGCATCTGGCGGCCCATTTCCCGGCGCAACCGGCCATCCCCCGCGGCTTTGAGCTCGGCGGCGGCCCGGCGCAAGTCCTGCGTACCGCGGATTTCGATGCGGGCGGGCATGGCTTACACCGTCGCGTCGGTGGTCTGGTACTCCAGCCGGATCGACGTGGTGCCGTTGTCGACGACCTTGAACGGCAGCGTCTGCATGATCACGTTGCCGTCCGGCACGTTCGGCGTGGTCCCGTCGAAGCGGACGTTGGCGGTGATGCGGACCTCGTAGTCGTAGGTGCCGCTGATCGTGCCGCCAGCGAAAAGCAGCACCAGCTCCGCTTCGGCGCCGGAGACGAATCGGCTGTAGGCGGTCAGATCCTTGAACTCGCCCTCGATCGTGCCGCTGTAGACCCGGGCCTGCGAACCCTCCGAGCCGATTTCCAGCGGCTCGTTGCGCAGCCGGGATCCGTGCACGTAGCGGTCATCGGCGAGCCCGTTGGTGCCCTGCACGCTGATCGACCGCATCTCGTGCGCGGCGCCGTCGAGCGTCAGCGACCCCTCGACGAACGTCAACAGGTCGAGGTTCGCCGGGTAGGAGGCGGTGGCCAGCGGCGTGGCCGTGGTCTCGTCGCGGCCGAGGATCGTCGGCGCGAACGTCACGATCTCCCCGATCGCCGAGCTCAGCGTCCACGAGGCGATCTTGCAGCCGGGGTAGGTGAACGGGTGCACCGTTCCCGACGGCGCCCCCGGTCGGCCGACCTGAATAGTCAGCCCGGGCGGCAGTGGGCCGGGGGTGAACGTGTGCTTGTAGACGGTCGGCGCGTTCGTGGCGTCGGGCTGGGACGTCGAGACGCCGCCGAACGCGTGCTTGAACCACCGGCCAAACGAGACGGTGCCGAGCTCCATGGTGATCTCGCCGCCCACGGAGCGCTGCCCCTGGAACCACCGGCCGGTGCGCAGCACCCGGCGGCCGGGCCGGATCGCCGAGGACTCGATGCGCTGCGCCTCCAGCGACAACGCCTCGGAGCGGATCTCATAGCCGCGGTCGACAGTGACGGCGGTGCCGTAGGTGGTCTCTTCGCCGGTCATCAGCTGGGCGTCGAGCCCGCTGGGGATGCCCATCCCTCAGCCCTCCTTGGCGGTCTTGGTGGTGGCGGGCTTCGGCGGCGTGGCTTCGGCCCAGATGGTGGACTGCTCCAGCAGTCGGGCGGCGGACGCGTCGGGCACCTCGATCGGCGTGCCCTGCTCGGCGGTGAGACCGAGCGAGGGCACATCGACCGCCCGAAACGGTCCGATGTAGACGATGCGCACAGCTACTCCCAGGCGTGCGGAGGGGTGGGCAGGGTTAGGGGGTCAGGCGGGCGCGGACTCGGATCGCCACGTCGAACCGGCTGCCGCGTGCAGTGCCGTCTCCGATCGGGCCGACGTGATGTACCCATCCGGCCATCTCGGCCCACTGGATCGCCGGTGTCAGGCGCGGGGCCTGCGCCAGGCACTGCTGCAGCTCGGCCAGCATTGCCGCGGCACGTTGGTCCGCGGTTTCGGCGTCGCGGCCGTCGGTGAGGAGCACCTGGACGACCATCGCGAGCGCGAACTGCTCGTCGACGTGCTTGGTGCCGGCCTTCATGACCGGGATCCCGGCCTCGGTTTCGGTGTCCTCGCCGAACCACATCGACTCGGCGGCGATGCCCCGCTGCGGCATCTCGTAGGCCACCTGTACCCCGGCCAGACCGGGACGGGCGATCAGCGCGTCGAGCAGCGCGCGTTTCGCCAACGGCAGGGTGGTTCCGGTGCTCATGCGATGCCCATCCGCGGCTCTTGGATCTCGCGCGGGAACATCTCGCGGACCGCGCGCGGAACGGCGAACGTCGGGAAGCTGCTGGCGGGCACGTCGAACTCGCCGATCGTGGCAACGCTGTCTTCCTGCGAGCGCCACAGGTTCTTGAGCATGAGCATTGCGGCGATCTTGAACCGCGAGTCCACGCCGGCGGTGTTGTCGAATCGGCCCGCCTCGTAGGACACCACCACTGCCGAGCGGCCCGGCACGAACAGGGCGTCGGTACCGTTGCGTCGGCGGCGCAGCCAGTTCGACCACAGCGACCGGTCTGGCTCGTACTGGTCGAGGAGGTAACTCGCTGCCGGTGTGCTGTTGTGGGTCTCGGCTGCCAAGGGCACCTCGGTGCCGTTGACGTACTCGGCCACCGAGGTGATCGAGCGGACCGGGTAGTGCGTCAGCAGCACCACGTGCCGACCACCGTCGTGCGCCTCACCGACGACGGGGCGCGCCACGACCGGGCCTACGAGCTCGTCGAGCCGCTGCGACACCGCGGTGATCCACGCAGCCAGCTCGAGGTCCGACGCTGTGGTCCGGGTCGCGTTCAGCGCCTGCTTCCCCTCGTCGAGGGTGAGCACGTCGAGGGTGGCCACGGCCTACTCCTGCCCCGGTTCGTCGGCCTCCGGCGCCGGGCCGTCCAAGGCGGTGTCAGCAGCCGCGGTGGCGGCGTCCGTCTCGGCGGTTGCCGGCGTCTTTCTGCCGCGGCGCCTGGCGGGACGCGCGGCCGACAGCACGATCGCGTCGGGGCGACGCAGGCTCAGCCGCCGCTCGCCTGGTGCGCGAGTCGCGGCCTCAACGTGGTCTTCCATGGGCTCGAAGAACTCCTCGCGCCCCTTGACCACCCTGTCGTCGGCGGCCACGATCTGGCCGGCCTTGACGATCGTGCGGTCGGCCAGCACGAATCCGGTTTTGACCCGCAGGTACTGCTTGTCGGCCATATGCCTCTCCACTCCCGTACGCGCGTCGTGGGCGGGCCCGTCAGCAGGCCCGCCCACCACACGGGTTGAACTCGGATCAGGTGACGTTGAGCTGGCGGAACGCGCGGTCGTTGACCGAGTCGGAGCCGTTGCGCCAGTAGGCGAACACACCGCGCTGGCCGGAGGGCCGGTTCGTGGTGGTGTGGAACAGGTGCGGGATCAGCTCGGTGGAGAAGCCGAGCCGGTCGACGATCCAGAAGTTGCGGAAGTCGCCGAGGATGAGCACCCGGTTGTCCTGGGTGGCGTTGATGACGCCGTCCATCGCCGAGGCGTTGTTGACCGGGTGGCCCAGCAGCTGCGCCGGCTGCCCCTGGCCCAGGTCGGCCCAGAAGTCGTCGAGGTTCGCCCCGCCGGCCTGACGAAGCGCCGAGTACACCTTCTTGTGGCCGATCCACTGGGCGTTGTCGTAGAACCGCTCGGGCAGCTCCTCGTCGACCTTGTAGACGTCGGCCAGGGCGAGCGTGTCGGCGGTGGCCGAGGCGATCTCGTACGGGGTGCCCGTCAGCGCGGTGACGATGCCGACCGGCTCGCCGGTGCCGGTGCCGCTGATGAACTTGGTGTTCTCCAGGTTCGTCTTGGCATCCGCCAGCAGCATCGCGACGTCCGCGGTGAAGTTCGGGTAGTCCATGCCGATCTCGATGGAGTGCGGCAGGAACGCCCGCGCCATGTGCATCGTGATGTCGGTGGCGCCCCACGTCGGGGTGTCGTCGGAGACCTCGGAGCCTTCCGCGTCGTAGGACGCGGTCACGGCTCCGGCGTTGACCGTGCGGTACTGGTCGGTGACCGCGGTGCGCACGGTGGCGATCCGCCGCAGCGGCGAGACCGAGCCGTCGTAGTTGAGGATCAGCGTCGGGTCGACCGGCAGCGGCACGGCGTACCCGCCGGCGGCGTCGGTGAGGCTGGCGGCGCGCTGCAGCACCGCGAGCGCCTCGACATCGGGCTGCCCGGTGCGCATACCGGTCTTGAACGCCTTGGACCAGGCCCGCATGTACTCCTTGCTGGAGGTCGCGACGACGTGCGCGGCGATTCCCCGCGCGCCGCGGCCCTCGGCGCCGTCGTCTTCGAAGTCCAGCGACTCCAGCAAACCGGTGATGTGCTGCTTGCTGGCGTCGGAGACGCCGCGGACGTGCTCGACCGCGGCCAGCGCGCGGGCGCGCAGCTCCTGGCCGCCGCGCTCGGGGGTCTCGCGGTGCAGCGAACGCGTGACGGCGCCCAGGTCCCAGGGGTTGCCGCGGAAGTTCTGCTCGATGCCCTCGGGCTCGCCGAGCGGGTCCTCGGTGCCCATCCGGGCGCCATAGCGGGCCCGCGATTCGCGCACCCGGGCGGCGCGCTTCTCGGCCTCCTCCGCGACCGCCAGGTGCTCGCGCAGCTCGGCCTCCTCGGTGTCGAGGGCGTCCCAGCGGGTCTGCTGCGCCTCGTCGAGCGGGTTGTCGCCGGCGGCGGTGTGGATGCTGCGGCGCTCGGTCTCGATCGCAGTGAGCCGGGCGCGAAGTTCCTCGAGGTTCACGAGGATGCTCCTTCCAACAGGTACGGGTAGAGGGCTGCACGGCGTTGCGCGTGCGTCAGTCCGCCCGAGTGGCGCGCGGCCGGCTCGTCGGTCTCGAGTGCGGCTCCCTGGCGGCCAGTGCCCGGCGGGGCGGCTGGGTCGGCGTCGGGAGTGCGGTGGGCGTGCAGGCGCGAGCGGAGCTCGTCGACCCGTTGGGGCTCGCGGGCACGCAGGCGCTGGTAGTAGTCGTCGGTCATGCAGCGCACGCCGACGGTGCTGTCCGGATTCGCGGGGAAGGTCACGGGCCCGGCCTCGAACAGCCGGACTTCCTTGATGGTGCGTTCCGGCAGGCCCTCGGGGTTGTGCTCCGAGCGGCCCGGTTCGTCGTTCCACTCCTCCTTGACCACGCGGAACCGGAACGACGAGCCGTAGGCGCCGGCCTCGATGCCGGGCAGCAGGTCGCGGTTGTAGCTGGTGTCGAACAGCTGCACCTCGGCGACCGGCGAGTCCGGGTCCTCCCGCAGGGAGGCGACGGAGCCAAGGACCTTGTTGCCGATCTGGAAGTCGAAACCGTGGTCGTAGAGGATCTTCAGGTTCGCGCCGTTCTCCCGGATCGTCTTCTTGAACGCGCCGCGCACGGTGCGCTCGAGGAACCGGCCCTCCCAGTACGAGTCGATCTCGTACCAGCGGTCGAACGCGGAAAACCGCACCACCATGGTGGGCATACCCGCTGCGTCGGCGCCGTCGGCGCGGACGCTGGTCGGCACGGCGCGCACCAGGTCGAGATCGGGCAGGGTGAGAGTGGTCATCGGGACCCGTCCTCCTGGTCGTCGTCGTGCTCGTCGGGATGCGCACCACCAGGTGGTGCGGGGATCGTGGTGTTGGGCTCGTCGCCCCAGGGCACCGGCGGCAGGTCGCCCTCGTGCTGCCGGACCTCGTTGACGGTCTTCCAGCGGTTGCGCAGCGCGATCTCGTTGGCGCGGTAGCGCTCCAGCGTCGTGGACTGCAGCAGCCCGTCGCGGTCGATACGCACGTACTGCGGCGGCGGCAGCATGCTGGACAGCAGCCGTTCCAGGCGGGACAGCCACTTGTTGACGCTGTAGACCAGCAGGTGCGTGCTGCGGGACTCCACATTGGAATACGTCATCGACCCGCCGGACTCGTAGCCGAGGACCTCGGCGATGCCGGGCCCGAAGATCCGCGCGCACTGGGCCTCGGTGTAGCCCTGGGTCGCCAGGAACTGGGACTCTTCCGGGCTGATCTGGATCTGCTGGTACTTCCAGCCCTTGCCCAGCACGACCGGCTCGCGCGTCCCGCGCAGCGCGGCGAGGAACCGGTGCTTCGCCTGGCGGGCCTGGTCCTCGTTGAGCGTGGCTTCCTCGTTAGTCAGCAGCGCGCTCGGGTGGGCGCCGTCGCGGAACCACGACTCGCCGAAGCGCACCGAGGTGATCGACAGGCCGATCGTCGCCGCGTGCCACGCGACCGGCGACAGGCCGAGCACCCGGCCCGGTACGGGGTTGACGCGCTGGTGCAGCCACCGGTCCGGGTTGACCGGGCGGCCGCTGACCGACCAGTGCACGGCGCCGTTCTCGTCGATCCACCCGGACACGTCGTCGGGATGCAGCAGTTGGATCTGCGTCGGATACGTCCCGCGGTGTTCAAGGACGTCGCCGTAGACGTTGCCGCGCAGCAGCCACGACTCCACGACCTGGTAGCACCAGTCCGGCAGCCCCTGGCCATCGCCGGCGGGATCGAGCAGGTAGCTCGGCGTCGGGCGCCGTACGCGGTCGGTGCCGGTGCCCGAGTAGACCTCGGCAGGCAACTCGGAGGCCAGCGAGGAGATCAGGTCGACCGCACCGCGCACGGCGATCGACTGCATGGCCGATTCCGCCGAGGACAGATTGACGTCCACATAGGACGACGGGGCGAGCGCCGGATACGGCACGGGCGCCCACTGGGTGGCGCGTGCTTCCTGACGAGCGCCTCGGAACCACAGGCTCATCGCAGCCGCCAATCCGCCCACAGGCAGAACGCCCCGGCCACGGCCAGCCCGAGCGGCGCCGCGATCATCCAGCCCGCCGCGACGAAACAGGCCGCGGCCGCAGCACCGGGCAGCCATCGCAAGGTGTGGCCGGCGTACTCGGCGGCCGCGCCCGTGACGCGGCGCAACAGCGTGGGCAGCACGGTGCCCCCTTTCACCAGATGTTGGCCAACGGGTCGTAGTCGTCGCGCACCAGGTGCGCGCGCGTGGCGTACGCCCACATGGCCACCGTCACGGCGACCAGCGGGCTGATGTCGGTCGACGAGTGCTTGCGACCCCAGGCGAAGCCGTCGCCGATCGATCGCGTGCGAGCCCCAGCAATCGCGGAGTTCAACTGCGCCTGGTCGCGGTGGCGCAAGGTGTCCTGGCGGGCAGCATCGGTGAACGCCCCACACGCCGCGGCAACCTCGCGCGTGGTCGGGATCGCCAGCTGGCCGCGCTCGGGCTGCACCGGGTCGGCCGGGCGGCGCAGGCCCGCCTTCTCCAGCTCCACCAGCAGCGACCCGGCGGGCCCGGCGATGTCCAGGCCGAAGGCGACCGGGTGATGCCGGTCGACGAGCTCGCGAGCCCTGGCCACCAGCCAGTCGGTGCCGGGCCGATGGTCGATGACCTCGACGTGCAGGCGCCCGTCGCTGCGGGGCCCGCACACCGCGATCGAGGACCATTGCCGGTCCGGGGTGATATCCAGCGCGAACGCGATCTCTGTGCCGACCTGCGAGCGAGCGTCGGCCAGCGCCGGCCACTGCTCGGTCGGCACGTTCGGGTCGTCCTCGACGATGTCTAGCCGGGTGACGTTGAGGTACGCGCGGCAGAACTCCGCCAGGTCCATCTTGGTGAACTCGCTGCGCACGGCCTCCTCGGTCACCGTGTGCCCGAGCGCCGGCATGCACGACCACCAGGTGGCCGGATCGCCGGGGTCCATCGTGAGCTTGCCGTGCTCGTCCAGCGGCACGGTCCAGTCGAAGAACGCCAGTGTCGAGGGCTGGCCGGCTTCGATCAGCTCTCGGCCCATCGTGCGTTTACCGTTGAGGAACACCGATTTTCCGGTGCCCGCGGTGGAGACGAGCCACTGCTGGGGCTGCGGGCGCGTGATCATGGCCGGGCTGAATGCCTGCTCCATGCGGCCGTCCTCGTGGGCGAACGCCTCGTCGATCGTGCCGTCGTCGAGCGTCTCGCCGTGGCCGGCCGTCTCGGTGTTGCTGGTGATGCCGTGCCGGGATCCGTTGCGCCACCGGATTGCCTCGTCACCGTTGGTCTTGCGCACCGTGAACCGGCCGCGAAATGGCTTCGCCGCCTCGATCGCGGCGACGTGTTCCTCTTCCCACTTCTTGCGCGCCGACAGGCGGTTCTGCGCCGCGTACAGGATGTTCTGCCGCGGCCAGGCGTTGGCGCGCCAGACCATTTTGGACAGAAGCAGCGTGGTCTTGCCGGACTGGCGGGGCACCATCAGCACGACGTCGCGGTAGGCGAGCCTGCCGGTGCCCGGGTCGACCTCCAGCGCGACGTCGGCGACGTAGCGCTGCCAGGGCATCAGCGGGGTCCCGAAGGCGCGCGCGATCTGGGCGACCTTCCCGCCGTAGGTCTTGCGGTCCGGGTTGCGTGGCGTCCCGTACAGCGGCACGCACGACAGCCCGTAGAGCTCCTGCAGCTGGGCGCGCAGCTCGTCAGTCCGGTTCCCCGAGGCCATCGAAGAGGTCCCCCTCCCCGTCCGGCAGCTGCTTGGCTGCCCTGGCGTCGGTGAGCACCTTCAACGTGGCGCGCAGTTCCTTGGCCAGCGCCGGGATCTGCTTGCCGTCTTCCCCGCCGCCGGCATCGATCGCAGCAGCGAGCGCGTAGGCCGTCTGCGCCAGGCTCGGCTCGGCGCCATCGAGCTCGCCCAGCCCCTTGATGTCCGTGCGCACTGCGCGCTCGAGCGCTCCGGTGCCCGAGGTGCACCGCGGGCACTCCGGCGGCCGGCCCACGCCGAAGCGAGCGGCGTGCTCGCCCAGCAGCGCCAGCGGGGTAGTCGCCAGCGCGGCGGCCAGGTCAACGAGTTCGTCGACCGTGACGTCGCGGCGGCGGTGGCCGGCGGCGTCGCGGCGGCCGGTCTCGATGTAGCCGACCACGGCCGCGGTAAACCGCTGAGTCGCGCCGTCGGCGACGGTGGCCGCTTCGGCGAGCTCGGCGCGCGTCATGCCCTCGCGTTTACGAGCGGCGCGGATCGCATCGGCGATCACATCGCTCATCGTCGTGATCCGATCACTTGGCACCGTGATCACCTCCGCCGAATTCGCTTTGCCGGGGGGAAATTTTGGGAGGGAAGGGCGCGGGGTCACCCGTCCCCAGGTCCCCAAAAACCAGCGCCCGCCCGGCCCGCTCACCACGGCCGCGACGTGCGCAAAGGCGGCCGGAAGTCGACCTTCGCCCCGCGCTGCGAGTTGCACCGGCGGTGCGCCGGCCGCACGTTGTCCAGGGTCGGCGCACCTCCGCGACTGCGAGGGGCGATGTGATCAGCGGTGAACGACAGCGGGTGCGTGGCCGGCAGGTCCACGTCGATCGGATGCCCGCACAACCAGCACGTGCGGTCAGTTGCCCGGAGCTGGGCGACGACCCGGCGCCATGGTCGACCTTTGCGGCCTTGCCACTTCGCCATGCGCCCCGCCTCCGACTCGTAACGCCCGTGTGCGCTGCGGCGATCACGTGGTGCACCCGCGGCGCTGTGCCGCCACCACAGGGAGAACTGATGTCGCAGTTGGAGCCGGGTAAGCCACGCTCGCGTTGGTGGGCACGGTGGTGGGTTTGGGCGCTCGCGGTGGTAGCGATCGCTTTGCCGGTCAGCGCCTGGTCTGCGGTCGCGGCCTTATCGCCCGAGCCGTTCAACCTTCGCGGCGAGCTGACGTTGGGGCCGACCGCGCATGTCCGAAACGGTCCGGTTGGTTGCAAGGGTGGCAGCGGCTACGAGGACATCGTCGAGGGCACGCAAGTCACGGTGCTGTCGCCGGTCGGCGAGGTGCTCGCGGTCGGCGAGTTGGGCAACTCCGCCTGGTCGGGGGAAACGCTGACGTGCCGGTTCCGATTCACGGTCCCGAACGTGCCGGGCGGCCACGACATCTATCAGGTTGGTGTGTCGCACCGTGGGACGATCCCGATACCGGCAGGCAAGGCGATCGCGGGGCAAGCGGCCTTAGAGCTTGGCTGATGAGTAGCGCCTCAGCTGGTCGGTTCTTGGTTGGCCGCCCGGCAGTGGAAGCCTTGGCACTTCAGCTGTGTTCCGTGCACTCGGCCGCTCGACCGGCTGTGAGCTCGTCAAGGCGGCGCTGTGCCACGTCTTGGTAGTGCTCGGACAGTTCAATGCCGACGAAGTCGTAGCCGTCGAGCAGGGCGGCTTCGCCGGTGGATCCGGACCCGGCGAACGGGTCGAGGATCGTTCCGCCCGGAGTGCAGACCTTCACTAGCTCGCGCATGAGCCCGTCGACTGGCTTCTGCGTGATGTGGCGGCGCTGCCGACCGCTGGGCTGGGAGGCGGAGAACACGCCCGGCAGGTACAGGTCGCGCTTGCCGTCGTAGGGGCCGTTGCTTCCCCACAGGATGAACTCGGCGTTGGCCTTGAATCCTCCGCGGCGCGGCCGGGCGACCGGCTTGTGCCACACGACCGTTCCCTGCCACGTCCAGCCACCCACCTGCAGCGCATCGCTGGTCGCGGGCAGCTGGCGCCAGTCGGTGAACACCAGGCAGTGCGCGCCAGGGCGGGACACCCGCAGGCATTCCGCGAGCACCAGCGACAGCCACGTGACGTAGGAGCGTTGGTCGCGGTTGTCGCCGGTGAAGTCGGCCAGGTCGTGGCCGGCGTCGCCGGAGACATACTTGCCGCGTGCCGACGCCTTGGTGCGGTCGCTCATCGTGCGGCCACCGGAGTTGTAGGGCGGATCAGTAATCACCGCGTCGACGGTCGCGGTCGGCAGGTCTCGCAGAACGGCGAGCGCGTCGCCCTGGTGCATGGTGTGCACGGTGGTCCTCGTTTCCGGTGCCGGGTGAGCTCGCCCCTCGAGCTCACCCTGGCCACCTCGCTATTCAGTTGTGGCGCTTGAGCGGCGGCACCCTCGGCCAGGCCCGCGCATGCAAGAAGGCCCGCCCTCGCATGCGCGAGAACAGGCCTTCTGCAGAGTCCGGCTGGCTTTGGGTACAACTCACCCGAGCAGCGTCAGTATGCGTGATGATCGCCGCGGCTGTCCACTGGGGTCTCCTTCGGACGAGTTTCCCTGCCCCGTGGCTACTTCTACTCCTCCGGCGGTGCGCAGCCGAGCACGGCCGCCAGGTGCTCGAGGTTCGCCGGCGCCCACACGTGTCCGCACGCCAGGCACGTGCACCCGATGCGGCCGTCCACGATCAGCGCCGGCGTCTGGACCTCCTCGCCGGTGTCGGGGTCGGCGCGCCAGACCATGCGCGCTTCGCAGGCCGGGCACGCGGCGGCGACGTGCAGCTGCCGCGGCGGGTCCAGCAGCGTTTGGATCTGGGTCGTCCAGCGACGCAGGAACCCTAACGCCGTCCACACCGCACGCACGTCGGTCCATCGGCCGACGATCTCCACCAGCGCGCGGATCCGATCCTCTGGGGTCAGGCGGTCGTGCACCAGCGCCTTGATGTGTAGGTCTGCGGCGTCCTGCTCGATCTCGGTCAGCAGATCGACAGCCGCGGGCGAGACCGGCAGCGGTGTGCCGCGGCCGCCGCCGGTCCGGCTGGCCTCGGATCCGGTGGCGGTCGCGCCGCGGAGCTGCTCCAGCAGCGACGGCACCTGGTGGCGGGTGACGGTGCCGTCGTCGCGCAGCACCGCGCGTTCGCCGGTGGCGGTCAGTTCCCGGGCGACCGAGCGGATTTGGTCCTGCAGGTGCCGCAGCTGTCGCGGGTCTTCAGTCATCGTCGTTTCCTTCGTTCCTGGTTCGCATCCGGCGGTCGCGGTCTCGGTCCGCGAGGTTCAGGTGGCCGATGTGCCAACGGTTCGCGTCCCACGGGCCCTTCGTCGGGCAGCGGTAGGCGTGCATGCGGTCTGCGGGGTACAGCCGTTTCGCAGCACGGCGCGCGGCGCGCCGGTTGCCGTAGACCTTCTTGCCGCACGTCGGGCAGCACCCGCTTTCCCGGGACGGCGGCCGCGTCATGGCTGCGCCGGCCGAACGTGCTGGGGTGCCGGGGCGAGCCCGAGCATGTCGAGCAGCTCGGCGCAGTCGGCGGCGCTGGTGGCGTGCGCGATGACGCACCGCATCGCCCGGTTGCGCTCGTCCTGGCTGGGGAGTTCTGGTGCGCGCGTGAGGATCCATCGCGGGTCGAGCTGGGGTGGTCGCGTCGTCATGCGGTCGCCTCCGGGGCGAGCGGTTCGACGATGAGCACCAGGCCGACCGCGTCGCCGCGCACGATCTCGGGCATGTGCTTGGCCATCAGCTCCGGGGTGTCGTCGGCGACGACACCGGCGTCGACCAGTCCGTCGGCGCAGGCCTTGAGGGTGGGTACGAGGTTGTCGGCGTCGCGGCGTCGGCGGTCGGTGACGGTCCACACCAGACGGACGGCGCAGCGGCCGAGCGCGGGCACCTTCGCGTTGCGGGCGCGGACGGCTGCGGCGTTGCGAATCGTGCGGGTGAGCTGTGCGCGGGTGCGCCAGTGCAGCCGCTGGTTGGCGGTCAGCGGCGGGCGTTCGTACGGCAGCGCGAGCTGGTAGCCGATGGGCGCGGTCATGCGGCACCACCGCCGGCCGCGCGGTAGCTGGTGCGGGTGTGGCGCACCTTGCCGTGTTCGATCAGCGCGCGCAGGACGGCGGCGTCTTCGGGGCCGATCCACATCGGACCGCTGCCGGGGTTGGGGATGCTGCGGGCGTGTTCGCCGATGCGGTGCCAGCCTTGGGCGGCCTGGGGGTTGATCCAGCAGGGGCGGATGTCGCCGTGGCTGGTTCGGTGGTCGGCGATTGCGCCGTGGGTGATGGCACGCAGCATCTCGCGGGTGGCCAGTGACGGGCCGCGGTCGATGCGGCGGCGGTATCGAGTCGGCATCGGGTGTCCTTTGTGGTCGGTGTGGGTTACCAGGCGTG
This sequence comes from Saccharopolyspora sp. NPDC002686, assembly GCF_040295745.1. Lineage (NCBI taxonomy): Bacteria > Bacillati > Actinomycetota > Actinomycetes > Pseudonocardiales > Pseudonocardiaceae > Saccharopolyspora > Saccharopolyspora sp. NPDC002686. Next base: position 16,570 of record NZ_JBEOVY010000020.1, on the reverse strand, counting down.
GTTGGTGGGCTCGTCGCCGAACAGGCCGGGCGCGCCGGTGTCGCCGAGCGGGAGTGGGGGTGCGGCAAGGCGCGGGCGTGCGATGCCGCCGAGCTTGCGGTGCACGTAGTGCAGGCCCTCGACAGTCAGGCGCGGTTGCGGGCGGCCGGGGCGCCGCTCGCCGGTGCGCGGGTCGGTGAAGGTGGTGGGGCGCTCGACCAGGTGGCGGGCGTGCTTGGCGTAGGGGATGTTGCGGCGGTCGAGCATCCCGAGCTCGCGCAGCGCGGCGAACAGGCGGCGCTCGCCGGTGGTGATGGCGGGGTCGCGGTTGAGGATGTGCGCGGCCTCGCGGATGGAGAAGTCGCCACCGGCGGCGGCCAGGGCGTCCCAGCTGTGTGCCTTGGGGGCGGCGGTGGCCAGCTGGCGCCGGGTCTGCTCGTGGGCCTCGACCCGGGTGGCCAGCTCGCGCAGCGCCTCGGCGTAGGTCTGGGGCAGCCGGGGCTGGGCGGCGGGGTCGTAGCGGCCGGTGCGGCGGATCGCGGGCAGCACCTCGCCGGTGACCCAGTCCTGGAAGGCCTCGGCCTCGGGGCGGTTGCTGCGCATGACGAGCCGGTACAGGCCGGGCTCGTTGATCAGCGTGACGTCCTGCTCGCCGCCAGGGGTGTGCACCCGGCGCACACCCTTCTCCGCCGGGCGCAGGCCGCGCAGGGCGCTGGCGGTGTGGGCGTAGCCGAGCACGGCGCAGACGTCGGCGGCGACGAACCAGGGCTCGCCGCCGAGGACGACGGTGCGCACCCGGGCGCCGTGGTAGTCCCACAGCGTCGTGCCGCCGTTCGGGTTGGGCGTGGCCAGCGTGGTGATGGTCATGGTGCGACGTCCTTCCCGGGAGCTACTGCGGCAGGTGGTGGTTGGCCTGCGGGAGTGCGGGTGTAGGGATTGGGGGCCAGCTGGTTCCGGGGTGTGGTGGGCGGGCCGACGGTGGGGCGGCGGCCGGTCGGTCCGGCGTCTCCGATGCGCTGGGCGTAGCCGGTTTCTAAGGGCGATCCATGCCCGTCCCGGCCCCTACCCGTCCCGGCAGTCATGCCGTCGCTGATCTCGCCGTTGATCTCGGCGTTGGTGGCCGCGACCTGCGGGTTTTGCGACTGATTCGGAGCGGGTTCGGCCGCCGAAGCTGCCGCCGGAAACGGCTGTGGATCTGCGGCGGGCCGATCGGGTGGTCTGTGGTCGATCTGGTGATCCGGCGTAGATCCGGCGTGGTTCGGCGGTTGATCCGGCGTAGATCCGGCGTAGATCGCCGCGGGGTCCGCCGGGGGCGGGAGCAGGGCCAGGCCGGCGGCCTCGGGCGTGCAGTCCTTCTTGCGGCCGTTGCAGCCGCGGCAGGCCACCACGAGGTTGTCGGCACCGGCGGCGATCTTCGGGTCGACGTGGTCGAGCACGCCGCCGGCGGGGGTCTTGCGGTCGGCCCACTTGACCGTGATGCCGCAGTACCGGCAGGTATCGCCGTCGCGGTCCTTGACCGCCCGGCGCAGCTCCTTGTCCTTGAGCTCGCGGGCCTTGGCGCGGTGCACGTCGTTCTCACTGCGGGACGGGTTGCGGTCCAGGAACGCGTGAATCCAGTACCCGCCCTGCGCCTCGTTCCACTGCACGCCCTGCAGGCACCGGCACTCGTCGCCGTGGGCGTGCAGCATTGGCGCGCCGTCGCCGATCCGGACAGCGGTCAGCGCACGCAACTCGGCCCGGGAGGCAATCTCCCGGGCCTTGTCTGCTGGAATCCAGCCGTCGGTGCGCTGCGCCGAGGCGTACTGCCCCATCCGGGTCACCGCGCCGTACGCGCCGTTGCCCACCGCGCGCACGAGCGGATCGTCGTAGCCGATGTCATCGAGCCGAAGCCATGGCATCGGTCACCGCCCAGCTGGGGCGTGGTTGTGCGGGTTGATCACGTCGTACTCGCTTTCGGGCGCCGGGGCGCCAGCCCGATCCGGGTACGGATCCGGGCGGTGGTGTAGGCGGTCATGCGGGTGTGCGCGGCGATCTGCACGTCGGTCCAGCCCAGGGCGTGCAGCGCGAGCACCAGGCGCTCGCGGTCGGCCTGGTCGAGGACTTCGGCGGGCTGCTCGCCGAGCAGACACGCGCGGTAGCGGGCGCGGTCGGCGAGCGGCCGTGCATTCGGGCGCTCGGTTGTCATGTCGACGGCTCCGGCTCGACCGGTTCGGGCAGCACAGGTGCGTAGACCTCGCCGGGCGGTTCGGTGACCTCGCTCGGGTTGCCGTCCTCGTAGCTGGCGGGCATGAGTACGCCCCGGTAGGCCGGGCCGATCTGCACGAGCACGGCGCGACGCTGGTGGTAGCGGTAGAGCTCGATGGCCTCGCCGCGGGACCGCGCCACCCTGCAGAACGGCAGCAGCGCGGCCGCCGTCAGGTCGGTACGGGGCGCGGCGTCGATCGCACGGCCGTCGGTATCGAACACCACCGAGGCGGTGTGGATGTCGCCCAGCAGCGCCCAGATCCCGCGGGGGTAGTCGGTGAGGTCGCCGACGGTGAACCGCAGTTCCGTGCCCGCCGGGGCGTCGAGGTCGTCGAACAAGGCGGGGTCGCCGACCTCGGCGAGCACGACGCTGGCGCCGTCGCGGCTGATCGCCGTGGTGTGAGCCTTGTCAGCCTTGGCCAACGGCCTGAGCACCGCCAGCGCGGCGCGCACATCGCCGATCGGCCACAGCATCGGCTCGTGCAGGTAGCCGCTGCACGAGGTGTAGGCGTGGCCGGCCACGGTGCGGGTGGTCGAGGTGCCCACCAGCAGCGTGGTCTGCCCAGGGTCGGTGCCGACGTGGCCGCGGCTGGTGTGCAGCACGATTCCGGCGAGCGCGCCGAATTCGGGATCGCTGGGTGCGGTGTGAGACAGGTCGGCCAGCAGTGCGCACAACTCAGCGGTGTTGACCTGCAGCGTCGTCATGGTGTCCTCAGTGGAGTGATCGGCGGCGGGCGGGCGCCCGGTTCATAGAGCGCCCGCCCGCCGGTGGGGGCTCAGCGGTGGCGCGCCCACTTGTGGGCGTACGGGCAGCTGAGCCGGTGGTGCTGGTAGAGCGGCTGGTCCCGGTCACGGGCGCCAGCGGCTTGGTTCGGCCCCAAGACCCCGGCGTGCACGCCCTTGCGATCAGCCGACAGCAGGACGTTTCCGGCCGGGACTGGCTCGGCGTCGAGGGGCATCTGGTGCCCCTTGCCGGTGGTGGCCCACACGATCGACGCCCGGCAATCGGGGCACTGGGTGATGTGGGAATCGAGCGGGCTCATGACGTGACACCTGGGCATTCACCGGTTTTCCACAAGGCTGTGGATAACCCGCGGGGCCTGGTGATGGAGATGAGCAAGGCCCCCGGCGCATCGAAGTGCTGGGCGTGCTCGCCGACACCGAACTCGATGCGCACCCGTCCGTTTGCTGGTCGCGCGATCGACGTGATGCTGTGGACCTTGGTGCGCCCCGCCGGGAACAACACGATGTGGTCAGCCTCGACAACCGTGGCAATCGGCACGCGGCGCACGCCGGCCAACGTGCTGGGCTTGCGCGCGGTCACGCCAGTTGCCTGTCGAAGTCGGCATCGCAGCCCGGACACGAGTCGGTGAGCCGGTACCCGTGCGGGCAGTCGTACTGCTGGGCGAGCTGGCTGCCGTTCGTCGTGCTGATGAAGTACGCCGGGTACTTCCGGATGTCCGCCGGCGTCAGCGGCCTGGCCAAGATGTCGGCAGGTGGAGCAGGCGTTTGCGCGTCGCGACGGGCTTGAGCGGCGTCGCGTGCTTGCTTTCGGAGCTGGACGAAGTTCGTCATGGCGTCCCCCCGTGGCTCGGTGAGGCGGTCGGGAATGCGAAGGCGGACGGCGGCGTGCGGCTCGCAGTAGGAGCGGCCGAGGTATCCGCGCAGCTGCCACGCGCCGTCCGCGGGGCAACGCGTCCAGTCGCCGCCGTCGCACGAAAGCCCTGGCAGGGCAAGCGAGGCACGGCTGTCCTGCTCCAGGAGCTCGACATCGGTCAGCACGGCCATCACGCACCTGCCAGAGTGCTGATCACGCGCTGGTAGTTGTAGGAGACCGCGAGCGGCGCCTGCTCGGCGCGGATCGCGCGGCCAACGGTGCGCAGAAGCGCAGCCAGCGCCTGCTGCTGCTCGACGCTCAAGGGCGCATTGGACTCGATGCGGCGCAGCGCAGCGGCGTACACGGGGTCGGCCGCGGGGTGGCCGGTAAGGTATTGCGTCGTCACAGGAGGACTCCGTTCCGTTGTTCCTGTGGTGAGCGGGTCGGCGTGGCGGCGTCGGCCCGCGTTTTCGTTGGTGCCTGGTGTGATCAGGCGGCGGTCAGGCCCCTCCGTCGGCTGGGCTTTTCACCGCGGATCCAGGTGTCGACGTCATCGCGGTGGATCCGCCAGGTCCCGTTCACGCAGGCCTGGAAGCCTCGGAGTTGGCTGCGGCGCAACGCCGTCAGCACGAACTTCCGGTCGTGGCGCGAGTACGTGGCGACTTCCTTGACGGTCATCCAGGGGCTCGGGCTGGCCTCGTTCACGCCGCACCGACCCGGGCGTTGCTGACCGTCTGGTCCAGCTGGGATTTGGTCGGACGCGGCGGGGGCACGGGACGGCTCGGCTGCGGGTGCGAAGTCGGGTTCGCCGCGCAGGTGTCTGTAGCCGTTGCCAGCTGCCCGCTGTCCTTCATGACCTGCTCGATCGGCAAGTCGAGGACCCGAGCGATGCGGTAGAAGATCGCGGGCTGGGCGGTGTTCTTGTTCGTTTCGAGGTTGTAGACGTGCTGGTACGAGCGGCCGATCTCCTCCGCCAGCTCGCTGCGCGTCATCCCCAGCTGCTCCCGCTTGATGCGGATGTTCTGTCCGTGGGGCTCTGCCATGTCAGACAGATTAGGACAGTTTGGAAGACCAGGCAAGGCAATCTTGCTCTGTTCGGGGCGCTTCTTCGCTATTGCTCTTTCCAGAAGAGGACAGAAGAGGTATAAAGAGACCCAAGACCGGAAGGAGAGGCCATGAGGTACCTGAAACGGACAACCCGGCGGCGCCCGCCGTGCCGGGTGGACAGAACTCGACCGTCAGGGCACCCTTACCCCATGACCGCTGGAAGAGATTGGGAGAGGCTGTCCGATTTCGTCATCAGCTGGCGCGAGCGACTAAGCCTCGAACGGAGCGACCTCGCCGAGCGGATGAAGATGGACGCCAAGACCGTCCAGCGCATCGAGAACGGTCAATCCGTCCGCGCCACTTCCCTAGCCGCACTCGAGCGCGGCCTCGGCTGGAAGCCGGGCAGCGCCCGCACTGTGCTCGGCGGCGGCGATCCAGCACCGATCGACGAGCCCGAGGAAGAGCCAGAGGTTTCGCTCGACGACTTGCGCGCGACAGCGGAGTCGGCAATCAAGCTGGGCCAGGAGATGCTGGAGAAGCTCGATCAGCTCGAACGCCAAGAGCGACGACGGGCCATGTAGTCGCCCCGTAACCATTGGTGCACTCGAAGTAACGCAGTAGACCACGTGTTCGACATCGATTAGAGAGGAGACTGCGCAAAAGGAGCACGCCGGATGACGGAGAGTGATAGGCGGAAGGCTGACCTTCAAGCACGGGTCCAGTACCACGCCGATGCGGTGAAGGAACATGTCGCGGCGCTCGAAGCGATCAACAGCGAGATCGCAGCGCTCGAAGCAGCCGAAGCCGAGGGGCGTAAGCGCAACCGCTGGCTCCGCGCCGTCCCGGAGGTCTCCCTCGCAGCAACGCTCACCGGCGCGGCGGTGTGGGTCCACGACAAGGCCAACGAGCACCGCAGTGCCACGACTCTCTCAGGCCTCCTCGTAGCGGTGGGCGGGCTCGCCGCGCTCCTTTTGCTGACGCCGGCGGACACCGAAACGCCAGCAGCGCTTCCCCCACCGGCAGCACCGCGGTTTCTCCCGCCGGACGTCAGCACTCCGGTCAAGCCGATGCTCACGCCACAGCCCGACTACGACGGGCCAGCCGAACGCGAGTCGACGAGGCAGGTCATCGTCGCAGCCCAGCGCGAGCGGATCGATGAGCCAGCGCCGAGCCAGCCGTCCGCACCGCCGGACGCTCCCATCTCACAGCCTCCACGGCCGGAGGCACCGCCGGCCGACGGGCCGAGCACACCACCACGCCTGACACCGCCGGTCCCACCAGCAGCCACCGATGATCCGGGCGAGGGCAACAACGATCGGCGGGAAAGCCACCTCTGCCTGCGGGTTCACCTTGACCCCGCTTTACATCTGAGCGCCTGCCTGGGCTGACCGGGGCCCGGCAGGCTTCACTTCGAAGGAAGGAAGCATGGCCAGTGCCGAGCAGTTACCGAGCGGCCGGTGGCGCGGCGTATACCGCGACGCTAACCGGAAAAAGAAGCATGTCCCGGGGACCTTCGAACGCAAACAGGACGCGCGCGAAGCAGCACAGGACGCGGAGGTAAGGGAACGCAGGAAGGCGGCGCGCGAGTCCGGCACGCTTTCCGCGAGAACCACCTGGGGTCACTGGTGGGAGGCCTTCAACGCGGAACGTGAATTCGATTCCGACACCGCGACCACCGAGTTCTACATCGTCAAGAACTACCTACTCCCCAGGTGGGCGGACGTCCCCCTCAACCAGATCACCAAGCCGGACATCCAGCGGTGGGTGGACAAGATCAAGCGCGGCAAGTCGCCAAGCTACGTTCAGCGGATCTACAGCGTGTTCCGGGTGAGCATCACGGCGGCTCTCGACGAGGAGATCCTGATCGCCTCGCCGTGCGCCGGCGTCAAGATCCCGAAGCGGCAGAAGCGCGCCAAGGAGTACCTCTCCGTCGATCACACCGCCAAGATGGACAAGCATCTGACGGAAGATTACAAGGATGCCGTCGATTTCATGCTTGAGACCGGTTTACGCCCCGGCGAACTGACCGGGCTGCACGCTCATCGGGTCGATCGCTCCAGCGGCTGGCTACTGGTCGCCGAAACTTACGTGTTCAAGCGCAAGGAAATTCGACCCTGGCCGAAAGACAAGGACGCGCGGACGGTGCCCCTGAGCGCCAAGGCTGACGCCATTCTCGATCGCCGACTTGCGAGCCGAAACCTCAACGAGGGATGCGGAATCCCCCACATCGGCGGCGAAAAGTGCAGCCACCCGCTGGTGTTCCTGACAGCGAGTGGGCGGCCAATGAATCGGGACACGTTGAACTATCACCTGCGGAAGGCTTGCGACGCAGCGGGGATCACCAGGAAGACCGCCTACACCACGCGCCGCGGCTATGCGACCCGCCTTGCGGAGGCCGGCCTCGACGTCTTCGAACTCGCACGCCTGATGGGCCACGAGGACATCAAGCAGACGCAGGAGTACGTCCAGCAGACGTCGACGGCACGGACCCGCGTACTGCAGGCCCTGGGCGAGCACCAGCCGCTCCAAGCAGTGGACGGCGTGGGACACCGTGGGACCACGCGTGGGACCGACCTTGAACACTCGACCACCCCAGAGGCCCCCAAAGAATCCGCCTCTTAGGGGCTTCTACCTGCAAGAATGGGGCCAGAGAACACTATGCATCCCCATCCGCCCCTAACCGCCTTTTCCCAGGTCACGAACGGGATCTCACATGATGTACGTCCACGAGGAGTCGCGGCTGGCGCAGTCCGCGCACCTCGCGGAGTTCGTGCGGGGCTGATCTCGGCTTGCCGCTGGGCCCGCTCCGGTGGGCTCAGCGGCGTCGGGCTTCGACCAGCCAGGCCGCCGAGTCGTAGAGCACGCCGCGCTCGGTCTGGTGGTCGGCCAGGTCCGCGCGCAGGTCGGCGATGGCGCGGGACTTGTCGTCGGCGTCGAGGTCGGCGAGCAGCCAGGCGTGCTGTTCGGCGATGAAGTCGCACGCGTCGTCCACGTCGCGGCCGAAGTACATCGGTTCGGCGAGGTCGTGCAGCTGCACGTCGTCGAATCCGGCGGCCGACAGCAGTTCACGGACCGCGTCCGGGTCGCTCAGCGAGAACGGGCTCGGCCCGGTCGACGGTGGCAGCGGCAGCTCCCGTCCGGCGGCCAGCAGCGTGCGGAACGCGATCATCCACTCGATCCGCTCCACCGGCTGCCAGGTCAGCAGGGCCAGGCGGCCGCCGGGACGCACCGCCCGCGCGATGTTGCGGAACGCCGCGAGCGGATCGCCGAAGAACATCACCCCGTGTCGGCTGATCGCGACGTCGAAGTGCTGCTCCGGGAAGTCGTGCACCTGCGCGTCGACCTGCTCGAACGCCACGTTGGACAGCTCGTCGCGCGCGGCCAGCCGACGGGCCAGCTCGATCATGCTCGAAGACAGGTCCACGCCCAGCACCGAACCGTCGACCGCACGCCGCGCCGCGTCCCGGGTCGTCTGCCCGCTGCCGCAGCCGATGTCCAGCACCGTCGAGGCGCGGTCGATCTCCGCGGCGTCGAGGAACCTGTCCTGGTAGCCCGCGACGCCTTCATTGAAGCGGTCGGCGCGGGAAGTCCAGAATTCGCCCTGGTTCCCGTCCCACGCGCGCAGCTGGTCCACATTGGATGGATCGACCGCCGTGCTGTCGCTCATCGTTCCCCCAGAAGCTGTTTCGGAAAGAGCGCAGCCGTGAACCCTACGCGATTCGACCGGGAGATCAACCGGTTTTCCACCCCCGACGCCGAACGCTCGGCCGGGACACCCCGGCCGAGCGTTGGTCGATGCGCAGTCAGTGCGGCGCGACCTCCTGGACCTGCGCGTTGCCGTCCCAGTCGCCGTCCTGGTCCTGGTTGGCGTTGTTGGTCTGCGTCGGGCCGGTGTTGGCGGTGTGGCTGCCATCGCCCTGCTGCACCACGACCGAGGGCGAGTTGTTGTTGTTCGTCGGCTTGCTCACCTGGACTTCGTCCTGGTTCTGCACCTGGACCGGATAGCCGTCGGGACCGACCGCCTGGGCCTGGGTGTTGTCCTCCCAGTCACCGGCCTGGGCCTGGTCGGCGTTGTTGGTCTGCGTCGGCCCGGTGTTGGCGGTGTGGTCACCATTGCCCTGCTGCACCACGACCGACGGCGAGACGTTGTTGTTCGTCGGCTTGCTCACCTGGATCTCGTCCTGGTTCTGCTGCTGCGTCGGAGAGCCGCCGGGATCGTCGCCGGCCATCGCCGTGGCCGTCGCTCCCAACAGCAGCGGGACGCTCACCGAGATGACGGTCAGCACGCGCTTCGCAGTGCGCATCAGGACACTTCCTTCCATGAGAACTGGATCTGCGGCAACGAACTTCGCGCCGATCAATTCAGACCGGGGAATCAGCTCGAAATACTCCACCGATCTCGCATCGAATACTGTATCGCCAGCGCCGCAAAGCACTGCAACTCGAACTCGACGCACTCACCTCATGCGATGAAGTGATGTCCCCGAAATGCGCACCACCAAGATCCCACGAAACCATCATCATCCCAGCTCAGACCGTCCAATCAGGTCAGATTGAGACATACTGAGAACTTGCCCGAATACCCCCGGTCAGCCTCCGCGCATGAATTACAGCCGAACAGATTATCTCCATTCGAATGAACCCGAAAGAATCGCGAAAACAATTCCACTCGTGACGCCGGCGCATCGATTTACCGACAAGGACGATGTCGATCGAGGCCACAACAGCTGCGGAACGCACCCCACCCGGGTGAGCTCCTGGCCGAGCACGGCTCAGGAGCGCTCCTTGTCGTGGCTGAGGAGGAAGACCTTCGGTGCGACGCGCTCCATGTTTCCGTCCCGCGCGACGACCATGCCCGCCGCGAAGTCGATCAGCTGTATCGCCTCGGTGTTCGTCAGGGCAGTCAGGTCCATCAGCACGGCATTGCCCTGCCGGAAGTAGTCGCCGACGTGGTAGACGTCGGCGTAGTTCTGCGGGTGCAGCGTCTTGACCACACCACCAGTCTTACTTGCCCCGGCAGGAAGTCAACTGCAAGCACATCTGCCCAGCTCAACCTCACGGCACGGCCTCCTGCTCTCACCGCGGAGGGGCGAGCGAGACCAGCGCGGCGGGCCGCACCGCACCGGCGGCAGCCGAGCCGTTCAAGAGGTCGGCCAGGTCGTGGGACGGCGCCTGCTCGTCGGTCGGGACCGCTGCTGTGATCCGGTCCAGCCGGAAACCTCGGCCGGCCTTCCGCGCGCGGCACCAGGCGATGAGGTACCACCTGCCGTTGGCGGTGAGCAGTCCGGCGGGCTCCACTTCGCGGTCGCTCTCCCGCCCCGCCTCATCGGTGTAGGACAACAGCAACACCGTGCCGCTGGCGAGGGCTTGTTCCACCGCGGCCCGGACCGCCCCCTCGGTCCGGGCCGGCAGTGCGACGATCCGCGCGGCGAGCCCCTGCGCCGCGACCGAGGCGGGTCCGGTCATCGAAGCCGCGATCTTCTGCGATGCCGTGCGGGCCGCGCCTGCGAAAGGAGCTGAGGCGTCGGACACCGCGAGCGCGGCGACCAATGCCGAGGCCTCGTCTGCGGTGAAGCGGATCGGGGGAAGGGTCATCGCCGGGTCGATCGACCAGCCCCCGCCTCGTCCTGGTGTGGTGCGCACCGGGACACCGGTGTCCATCAACGTCTGGAGATCGCGCTGCACAGTGCGGGTGCTGACCTCGAACCGCGCGGCGAGCGCCGCGACCGTCAGCGTCCGCGGGGCCACCGCGCGCAACTCTTCCACCAGTGCGTAGAGCCGAGCAGTCCGGTTCACGCGGTCGACGCTACCGTCACGCGCCGGCCAAGAAGTCCTGCTCGCGCTGCTGTTCCCGCTCGGTGATGGTCAACGGGAACAGGGTGAAGCCGTGCATCGCGCCGACGACGACGCCGAGCTGCACGGGTGCCCCCGCCGCCTGCCACCGCGCTGCCAGGAAGAGCGAGTCGTCCAGCAGCGGATCTTCGGTGCCGACGACGATTCGGGCCGGCGGCAACCCGGCCAGGTCTGCGTACAGCGGCGAGACCTCCGGGTCGCGGCGGTCCTCCGCTCCCATCCCCGGCGTGAAGCGTTCGTAGCTGCGCCGCAGCGAGTCGGTGTTGCTCAGCAGTTGCCTGGACCCGAATAGCCGCTGGCTCGGTGTCATCGACAGGTCGTACGGGCCGAAGGTCAACTGGGCCGCCCGGTACGCGCCGGTGATGCCGTGCCGGTCGCGGAGGCGCAGCAGCGTCAGGACGCTCAGGTGGGCGCCGGCCGATTCGCCGCCGATCAGCAGCCGTCGGGTGCCGAACTCGGCCGCGGCGTGGTCCACCAGCCACCGGGCAACCGCTTCGCAGTCGTCGGGCCCGGCCGGGAACGGGTGCTCCGGTGCCAGCCGGTATTCCACGCTCACCACCGCCAGCCGAGCCTGCTCCGCCAGCCGCCACAGCTTCTCGTCCTGCCCTCCCGCAGCGCCGATTGCCCAGCCACCGCCGTGGATGTGCAGGTAAACGCCGTCGACGTGGTCCGGCACGAAGGCCCGGACCGGCACCCCGCCCGCCACGACGCGGTCCTGCCCCTGCGGCAGCCTCACCGGTGGGGCATCGCCGCCCAGCCGGTTGCGCCGCAGCAGTTCCAGTGCGGTCGCATCCGGCACTTCGCCACGCGACGGACGGGCGGTCTCGAACTGCTCGTTGAACGCGGAGGTCTCGGCGAGGCAGTCCTCGTCAGTGATCGTCATGCGCCGACAGTCGCAGCTGTCCGCGACAACACCATGTCACCCTTTTCCGGTGAACTGGATCACAACAGGGGTGTCGCGGGCGGTGCCGTGAGTGGTGGGGGTTCGGCACCGCCCGCAACCCCCGTGGTCAGGGCAGGTCGCGGCGGACCGCTTCCGCTGCGCTGACCAGGTTCTCCAGGGCCGGCTCGACCTCCGCGTAGCCGCGGGTCTTCAGGCCGCAGTCCGGGTTCACCCACAGGCGGTCCGCCGGGACCGCGCGCAGGGCCGCCCGGAGCAGGTCGGTCACCTCCGCCGCGTCCGGCACCCGCGGCGAGTGGATGTCGTACACGCCCGGTCCGACGCCGCGACCGAAGCCGACCGCGTTGAGGTCGTCGAGCACCTCCATCCGCGAGCGGGCCGCTTCGATGCTGGTCACGTCGGCGTCCAGCGCCACGATCGCGTCGATCACGTCGCCGAACTCCGAGTAGCACAGGTGCGTGTGGATCTGGGTGGAGTCGCTGACGCCCGAGGTGGCCAGGCGGAACGCCGACACCGCCCACTCCAGGTACGCCGCGCGCTGGGCCGCGCGCAGCGGGAGGAGTTCGCGCAGCGCCGGCTCGTCCACCTGGATCACCCGGATCCCGGCCGCTTCCAGGTCCTGGACCTCGTCGCGGATGGCCATCGCGACCTGCGCGGCGGTGTCGGCCAGCGGCTGGTCGTCGCGGACGAACGACCAGGCCAGGATGGTGACCGGCCCGGTGAGCATGCCCTTGACCGGTTTCGCCGTGAGCTTCTGCGCGTAGGTCGCCCACTCGACGGTCATCGGCTCCGGCCGGTGCACGTCGCCGTAGAGGATCGGCGGCCGCACGCACCGGGATCCGTAGGACTGCACCCAACCGTTGGCGGTGCTGATGAACCCGTCCAGGTGCTCGGCGAAGTACTGCACCATGTCGTTGCGCTCGGGTTCGCCGTGCACCAGCACGTCGAGGCCGATCGATTCCTGCAGTTCGATCACGCGCTTGATCTCGTCGCGCATCCGCTGCTGGTAGCTGGCCCGGTCGATGCGCCCGCGCTGGAACGCCGCGCGCGCCTTGCGAACGTCGGTGGTCTGCGGGAACGAACCGATCGTCGTGGTCGGCAACGGCGGCAGCTGCAAGGACTTCTGCTGCGCCGCCCGCCGCTCCTGGTAGTCGCCGCGCTGCGAGTGCTCCGGCCGCAGCGACTCCAGCCGCGCGCGGACGCGGTTGTTTCGCACGCGCGTGGCACCCGCCCGGTCGGCGATGGCTTCGCGGGCCGCGGAGAGCTCGGCGACCACGGCGTCCCGACCGTCCCGCAGCGCACGCCCGAGGACGACGACCTCGTGCACCTTCTGCTCGGCGAAGGCCAGCCAGGACTTGACCTGCGGATCGATGTCCTCGACCTCGACGTCGTAGGGCACGTGCAGCAGCGAGCACGAGGTGCTCACGGCGACCTCACCGGCCAGGCCGAGCAGGGTGGCCGCCGTGGTGAGCGCGCGGTCGAGGTCGGTGCGCCAGATGTTGCGCCCGTCGACGAGCCCGGCCACCAGCGTCTTGTCCCGCAGCCCCGGCACCCCGGACAGCGAATCCACAGTGGACGGATCGGTCACCAGGTCCGCGCCGAGCGCTTCGACCGGAGTGCCCGCCAGCACTCGCAGGGCCTCGGTGAAGTCGCCGAAGTACCCCGCTACCAACAACTTCGGCCGCGCCGACAACCCGCCCAGCTGCCGGTAGGCGTCACCCAGCGCCTGAAGCTGGTCGGGCGTGCGATCAGCGGCGAACGCGGGCTCGTCGAGCTGCACCCACTCGACCCCGGCGCGGTGCAGCTCGCGCAGCAGTTCCGCGTAGGCCCCGAGGAGCTCGGGCAGCTTGTCCAGCGGCCGGAAGGACTCCCCCGCGGTTGACTTGGCCAGCAGCAGGAACGTCAGCGGCCCGACCAGCACCGGGCGCGTGGTCACCCCGGCCTCCAGCGCCTCGCGGTACTGCTCGACGGGCGTGCGGTCGGCCAGCGAGAACGTCGTGCCCGGACCGATTTCCGGGACCAGGTAGTGGTAGTTGGTGTCGAACCACTTGGTCATCTCCAGCGGCGGCACCGCGTCCGCACCGCGCGCCATCGCGAAGTAGGTGCCCAGCGATCCGAGCCCGAGTTCCGCGTAGCGCTTCGGCACCGCGCCGAAGGTGACGGCGGTGTCGAGGACCTGGTCGTAGTAGGAAAAAGTGTTGCCGGGCACCGAGTCCAGACCTGCGTCGCGCAGCCGGCGCCAGGTGTCGATGCGCAGGTTCCGGGCGGTTTCGCGCAGTTCCGCCTCGCTGGAACGGCCCGCCCAGCAGCTCTCCAGGGCCCGCTTCAGCTCTCGCCGCGGGCCGATCCGGGGGTACCCGAGTACGGTCGATCCGATCTTGCCGGTCAAGTCCTCACCTCGCGAGCTCGACATCAGGGGTGCCGAGGTCGTGCGGGCGTGGACCAGCGGGCAGGCAGCAGCCGCTCGTCGGCCAGGTCCTCCCGCGAGACCTCGGACCGCGCCCACCGGTCGGCGGGCGCACCGGTGGCAGGTCTTCGGACTCGCGGGCGTTCTCCGAACTCGGAGGCTCCTACTGGCCGTCGCTTCCCAGACGTCGAAGTCCAGTGCTCGATGACGGCGGTCGTTCCCGCTCACCGCTGCGGGGCAGTCCCGGATTCGCACCGGGTTCCCTCTTGCCTCGCCCCCTCCCGGGTCACCGGAAGCGGGCGAACCACCAGCACTGCCAAGGCTATCGACCAGACCCCCGTTGGCAAGGGCCGTTCAGCATCCGGCCACCGGCCACGGCCCCTGAAGTCGATCTACAGCGCGGTGAGATCCACGCCACACGCGATCAGCCGACCCAACAGGATGTAGTATATGTACTACATCTCGACGGATAGGAACGACAGAAAGTACTGGGGAGATGACGGCTGCTAGCGATCACATATCGCCACCCGTGCTCGACGTCCGCGACCTGCGGATGAGCTACGGGACGACGGACGTGCTCAAGGGCGTCGACTTCACCGCGCGTCGCGGTGAAGTCCTGGCGATCCTGGGGCCCAACGGAGCGGGCAAGAGCACCACCATCGAGATCCTGGAGGGCTTCCGGATGCGGTCGGGCGGCGACGTCCGAGTCCTCGACACCGACCCGGCGCACGGCGACGAGCGCTGGCGGGCGCGGCTCGGCGTCGTGCTCCAGTCCTGGCGCGACCACGGCAAGTGGAAGGTGCGCGAACTGCTGTCGCACCTGAGCAGCTACTACACGCCCTTCCGCGAACCGTGGAACGCCGACGAGCTCGTCGACGCGGTCGGCCTGACCGAGCACGCGGACAAGCGCATCCGGCAGCTCTCCGGCGGGCAGCGGCGCCGGCTGGACGTGGCGATCGGCATCGTCGGCCGCCCGGAACTGCTGTTCCTGGACGAGCCGACGGTCGGCTTCGACCCGCAAGCCCGGCGCGAATTCCACGACCTGGTGCACCAGCTCGCCGACGAGGACACCACCGTCCTGCTCACCACGCACGACCTGGACGAGGTGGAGAAGCTGGCCGACCGGATCCTGATCCTGGCCGGCGGCCGCATCGTCGCCGACGGCTCCGCCGACCAGCTCTCCCGGCAGGTCGCCTCCGATTCCGAGATCAAGTGGTCCGTCGACGGCCAGCGGTACGTGCACTCCGCCGCGGACGCGACCGGCTTCGTCCGCGAACTGCTCGCGCAGCACGGCGAAGCCGTCACCGACCTCGAAGTGCGCCGGGCGACCTTGGAGGACACCTACATGGCACTGGTGCACGCGCACGAGTCCGGGCGCAGCGAGACCGCTGCGCTGCAGTTCGCGAACGCGGGGGTGAAGCGGTGAACGCCAACGTGGTGCGCCTCGGCTTGCAGCGCGGGTGGATCGAGTTCCGCCAGACCTTGGCCAACCGGCAGGACCTGATGAGCTACCTGCTGCCGACCCTGGTCCTGCTCGTGGTGCTGTTCAACCAACGCGATTCGGAGCTCAACGTCGTCTCGGTCGGGGCGAGCAGCGTGCCCGGCGTGCTCGGCATGACCATCGCGTTCGGCGGGCTGGTCAGCATGGGGCAGCTGATGGTCACCGAACGCGAGGACGGCACGCTGCTGCGCGCCAAAGCCGTGCCGCACGGCATGATGGGCTACCTGATCGGCAAGATCGTGCTGGTCAGCGGCATGACCTTGGTCAGCATGGCGATCCTGCTGATCCCGTCCCTGGTGATGTTCGAGGGCTTCGAGCTCGGCTTCGGTTCGTGGGCGGGCGTGCTCGGGGTGACGGTGCTGGGTCTGGTCGCGACCATCCCGCTCGGGGCGACCTTCGGTTCGCTGCTGAACTCGCCGACCAGCATGGCGCTGATCCTGCTGCCGATGATCGGGCTGATCGTGATCTCCGGGATCTTCTTCCCGATCACCGTGTTCCCGGAGTGGGTGCAGTGGATCGCGCAGGTCTTCCCGATGTACTGGCTGGGCCTGGGCATGCGCTCGGCGCTGCTGCCGGACGCGGCGGTGACGGCCGAGATCGGCGAGTCCTGGCGGCACCTGGAGACTGTCGGGGTGCTCGGCCTGTGGGCCGTGGTCGGACTCGTGGTCGCCCCGGTGGTCCTGCGCCGGATGGCGCGGCGCGAGTCCGGTTCGAGCGTGGCGGCGCGGAGGGAGAAAGCCATGCAGCGCGTGCGCTGACGGCGGAGAGAACACGATGAGCGAGACGATCTACAACCGCATCGCGATGCTGCGCGCGGAACGGGGAACCTCCCGCCGCCAGCTCGCCGAAGCCCTCGGCGTGCACTACCAGACCGTGGGCTACCTGGAGCGGGGCGAGTACAGCCCGAGCCTCCACCTGGCCCTGCGCATCGCGGAGCACTTCGAAGTACCGGTGGAAGTGGTCTTCTCCACTAAGAGATTCCCGAAGCGCACATGGCAGCAGAAGATACCTTCGCCACCACCGAGAAGATGTCGACCTACC
>NZ_JBEOVY010000019.1:0-39259 GCF_040295745.1 Saccharopolyspora sp. NPDC002686 | reverse complement strand
ATTGAAATTGCGGATCCACCGACGACGGCGGGTGGTTCTGGTGGGGCTCAGGCGGCGGCGAGGGGCGCGACGAGGCGGGCTCGGCGGGTGGCCGAGCAGACGACTTGGTGCGCCGGTACCGCGAGACCCATGCGCGGCGGATTGATCCAGCGCGGGTCGTTCAGCGGCGGGAGCGCGAGGCGGGTGCCGGCCGGGACTGCGGCGAGTTCGGGCAGGTCGGACGGCGGTTCGGGGTGCGGGGAGAGCTGGGTGAACAGCACCCAGTCCGCGCCGTCGGCGAGCACTGGACCGGCCTGCAGGTGCACGGCCAGCACGTGGTGCACGTGAGCGGCGAAGTCGGCGGGCGCGCGCAGTGCGCTGATGCGGTCGCCGACGAGGAGCGTGGATCGGTTGGTGCGCGGGTCGTGATCGACCCGCCATCCGGCTGCGTGGTACTCGGAATGGCTGGACATGTCGGTGTATTCGCGGGCCTTCGGGGATCGGGGGACGGGAAACGCGGAGCGGGGCTCAGCGAGGTGGGTGCGGCGGCTCCGTTGCCGCCTCGTCGGACGGGTGCCACCCACCTCGCTGAAAGGAGGCCGGACGGCAGACAGCTTGGGGCACTTGCCGTCGCCCGGTCGCCGATTCCTCCTCCCTGTTGCGGCTTCGCTGAGGCAGTCCGCCTCGTCGCTCCGGCCGGGTGGGCCGAACCGGGGCGGCGGAGTCTCCTCCGGGCTGCCGAGCAGGTACTTCGCGTTTGGTGCGCCGTTCTCCAGCGCAGCGAAAGCATGGACCAACGGCCCTGGCGCCCGAAGCGGGACAAGTACCGATGGGCATACCGACGCCCCACCGAATTCACCCGTTAGAGGGTCCCGACACGGGTGCAGAACCTTGCTTGCGCTACCCGGAAATGCTCCGCGGACTCCCTACTCTCGACGTGATCCGCACACCTGAGCGAAGAGGAGCACGCCATGCGCACCGTTTTCATCCACGGCGAGACCGACCGGTTCGAAGCCGCCCGCGCCGAGCTGATCGCGTTGTTCGACCACGACCACCCCGAGCTCGACGCCTGCCGGCTGGTCGACGATCTGCTGACCGACAAGTTCGCCAGGGACGGCTTGCTGGCCTGGTGGTCCGAGGAGGAACTAACCAGGTTCCTGGTGTCCGTGGTGCCGCGCCGGGCGGTGCTGGCGGACTGGTCGATCGTGCCGGACTTCCTGCACCAGTGGATCGACTTCCTCGCCTCGAACCACCTTCTGACCAGCCCGAATCCGGTCCCCGACCTGCATCGGGCGGTGGCGCGCGCCACGCCGGACTACCTGGCGGCGATGGCCGAACCGACCGAGTGGAGCTCGGAGAAGTTCTGGGCGATCGCGATGCGGGAGCTCGGCGTGAACGCTGGAGATCCTCGGGCCGCGGAGGAGTTCTCCGCTGCGGTGGAGGCCGACGAGGTCGACGTGGACCACGACGTGCTCGAGGAGATCGAGCGCCGCGAATCCTCGGAGCCGGGCGATCAACCCGCGCTGTGGCTGCCGCCCACCGAGCTCACGGCACCCGAACCGCACCGGGCGATCGCAGCGGAATCGCCGATCATGCAACGGATCCGCATCCTCCTGGACTGGGTCGGCGACTCCCGCGATCCGTCCGATGTGGACGATCTGGTGACGGCGCTGGGAGGCAGCGCGGAAGAGGCCGACCTGCTGCTGGAGTGGGCCGAGCGCACCGGCCTGCTGCGCCCCGTCGGCGACCTCCTGGTGCGCACCCAGATCGCCGATCCCCTGCTGTCCCAACCCGAACTGCTGTGGACCCGGCTGTGGCAGCGGTTCGTGCTGGTGGACGACGTCTTCCGGGATCGGCTGGAAGCGCTGGCCGACGGCGCCGATGCGCTGCCGGAGATCGTGCAGGCGACGTTGAGCGTGCTCTACGCGCGCACTGGCGCCGTGCCGCTCGAGCTGATCGTGACGATGACCTGCGAGCTGCTCGACGAGGACGAACCGGCAGCGCGCGAGGCAGTGCGCGACGTCGTGCGCCAGATGATCGCCCAGTGGCAGTCGATGCAGGCCGTCCGCACGCACGCCACCACCGATCCGGCGGAGATCGAGGTGCTGGACGCCGAAGTTCCCGACGCCGACCGCACGGTGGTCGAGCTGCTCCCGGCCGGCAAGTGGGCAGCGCGGGAATCGTTGCGCGCCTTCGGATTCCACGTGCCCTCGGTGGACGACCTGGTGTCCGCCCCGGCGGAACTGCTCGTCCTGGCCGCCGCCGACACCCCTCCCGACATCCAGCAGGTCCTGATCGAGCGGTGGATCGAGCACCGCGGCGCCCGGCAGGCGAGCGGCGAGCTGACAGCCTTGCTGCGCCTGGTCGACGACCCGACGGTCCGGCTGTCCGCGCTGGCAGTCCTTGAGCACACCGGCGCGGAGGGCGCGGCAGCGGCACGCGAGCTGGTCGACGATCAGGCGGCGGGCCCTGCGGTGCGAATGTGGTTGCAGTCCAAGCAAAGCGCGGACGATGTGCTCCGCCCGGGCGATGAGCTGTCATGGGCGCTGGACGGCATGGCGGCGGCGCTGGACGAGGACTCCGACCTGTTCCTCACCGAGTTCGGCCGGCGCCCGGCGTCCGACCAGCTGTCCCTGATCACGGAAATCGCGAGCAGTCCGCACGCCAGCGCGACCGAAGTTCTCGAGGTCATCGCCGATCAACACCCGGAGGAGGCGATCGCCACCGCAGCCCGCGCCAGCCTCAGCGCCTAGGCCCCCGCGAACGGACCGTTCGCCTCGCACGAGAAGGAGAACGGTCCGTTCGCACCACCCGCACTCGGCGAACGGTGGCATCGTTTCAACTGGTCGGAGCCTTTCCCGGTGAGCTTGCTCATGTTCGTTTGTGCTGCTAAATGCTGATTGTTAGCATTGCAAACGAAATCATTTCCTGCTGGGAGAGGTGTCGGCCGATGAGCGCCGGGCATGACGTTCGGTTCCTCGACGTGTTCAAGGGGCAGCCGAAAGCGGTGTGGATCACCGCCTTCGCCGCCGTGATCGCCTTCATGGGCATCGGACTGGTCGACCCGATCCTGCTTTCGATCGCCGAGGCGCTGCGCGCCGGTCCCGAGCAGGTCACCCTGCTGTTCTCGTCCTACCTGGGCGTGCAGGTCGTGGCGATGCTGATCACCGGTGCCTTCAGCGCCCGCTTCGGCGCGAAGCGGACCGTGGTCACCGGGCTGGCGCTGATCGTGGTCGCGACGCTGGCGTGCGCGGCGGCCAACTCGATCGGCCAGCTCGTCGCCCTCCGCGCGGTGTGGGGTCTGGGCAACGCGTTCTTCATCGCCACAGCGCTGTCGGTGATCGTCGGCGCCGCCAGCGGCGGCCAGGCCGCCGCGATCATGCTCTACGAGGCGGCTCTCGGCATCGGCCTCTCCACCGGACCGCTGCTGGGCGCGCTGCTGGGCAACATCTCCTGGCGCGGACCGTTCGCCGGAACCGCGGCGCTGATGGCGATCGCGCTGATCCTCTCCGCCGGTTTCCTGCCGAAGGACGGTGCCCGCTCCGAGCGCCCCAAGGTCCGGCTGCTCGACCCGATCCGCGCGCTCGGCCACGGCGGCCTGCTGCGGACCGCGCTGGGCTCGGCCTTCTACACCGCCGCGTTCTTCATCGTGCTCGCCTGGGCGCCGTTCGTCCTGGAGTTCGGCGCGATCGCGGTCGGCCTGGTCTTCTTCGGCTGGGGCCTGTGCGTCGCGATGGCCGGCGTGTTCCTGGCGCCGCGGCTCGCGGCCCGCTTCGGCGAGGTCGGCGGCACCATCATCGCGGTGTTGATCTTCGCGGTCCTGCTCGGCGTCATGTCCCTCGGTTCCAAGCCGGTCGTGGTCGTCGCAGTGATCCTCAGCGGCCTGGCCTCCGGCCTGCTCAACACCCTGTTCACCGGCACCGCGATGAGCATCAGCGACGCGCCGCGGCCGGTCGCCAGCGCGGGCTACAACTTCCTCCGCTGGCTCGGCGGCGCGGTCGCGGCCACCCTGGTCGGGCACGTCGCCACCTGGTTCGGCTCGAACCACGCCCCGTTCGCCGTCGGCGCGGTGCTGTGCGTGATCGCAGCCGGTCTGCTCTCCCTCGAGCTGCGGACCAAGGGCAACGAGCACGCGGTTCCCGCTGAGGCCGCGCTGGTCGGCGAAGAGTTCTGAACTGCTTGACGCGAACGGACCGTTTGCCTCATCTACCGAGGTGAACGGTCCGTTCGCTTTCTCCGCTCATTGATCCCGCCAGGGCAAGCGATTTGCGGGAATTCACCTGTTTTTCCCATATCTCTTGCTATTCGTTCACCTTGTCATACGCTCCAAGCCATTCTCGATCAGCTTGGAGGTATCGGTGGCACCACAGCCGGACGAACGTCGACTCCTGCCGCTGCTTTCCGCCGGCCGGGCCAAGCTCACCTGCCGGTACCGCTGCGGCGACCAGTGCTCCGAACACCCGCCGAACCCCACGGACAACCCGTACTTCGGGGATCTGCTGGCCACCGCGCTGAACCGGCGCGGCCTCCTGCGCGCGGGCGCAGTCGTCGCGGCTTCCGCCGCAGTGCTGCCGGGACTCAGCACCCGATCGGCCACCGCCGCCCCCGGCAACCCGCCGGGCCTGGACTTCACCCCGGTGCAGCCGAACAGCCAAGACGCGGTCGTCGTCCCGGACGGCTACCAGCACGACATCGTGATCCGCTGGGGCGATCCGATCCTGCCCGGCGCACCGGAATTCGACTTCGACAACCAGACTCCCGAAGCGCAAGAAGCGCAGTTCGGCTACAACAACGACTTCTGCGCGCTGCTGCCGCTCAAGGGCACGCAGCGGCTGATGGTGAACAACCACGAGTACACCACCGAGGAATTCCTGTTCCGGGGCTACGACCCGGAAAACCCCACCGAACAGCAGGTCCGGACCGCCTGGGCCGCGCACGGGTTGTCCGTGGTCGTGCTCGAAACCGGCGAGGGCGCGCCGAAACCCGTGCTGGACCCGCTCAACCGGCGGATCACCCTCAACACCGAGTTCGAGCTGCGCGGCCCGGCCGCCGGCAGCGACCTGCTGAAGACACCGGTGGATCCGACCGGAACGCGCTCGTTCGGCACCATGAACAACTGCTCGGGCGGCGTGACCCCGTGGGGCACGATCCTCTCCGGCGAGGAGAACATCCACTTCTACTTCGCCAACGCCGACCAGGTCACCGACCCGGCCACCCAGGAGCGCCTGGCCCGCTACGGCATCAAGGGCGGCGCCAGCGAGCGGAAGTGGGAGCGCTTCGACTCCCGCTGGGACCTCGCGCAGCAGGTCAACGAGCCGAACCGGTTCGGCTGGATCATCGAGCTCGATCCGTACGACCCGGAGTCGACGCCGGTCAAGCACACCGCGCTCGGCCGCTTCAAGCACGAGGGCGCCAACATCCGCCTCGCCGACGACGGTCGCGCCGTCGCGTACATGGGCGACGACGAGAAGTTCGAGTACCTCTACCGCTTCGTCTCCGACGAGAAGGTGAAGCCCGGCAACAGCGCCCACGCCCGCCGCCACAACAAGGGGCTGCTGGACTCGGGAACCCTGTACGTCGCGAAGCTCACCGGCAACAGCCCCGACGAGATCGACGGTTCCGGCGAGCTCCCGGCCGACGGCCAGTTCGACGGCACCGGCGAGTGGATCCCGTTGGCGCACAACGACACCAGCTTCGTCGACGGGATGAGCGCCGAAGAGGTCTACGTCTTCACCCGGCTCGCCGCGGACAAGGCGGGCGCGACGAAGATGGACCGTCCCGAGGACGTCGAACCGCACCCGAAGACCGGTCGCGTCTACGCCGCGCTGACCAACAACTCCGACCGCGGCCCGGACGGCAAGGCCCCCGCCGACGAGCCCAACCCGCGCACGGCCAACAAGCACGGCCAGGTCCTGGAGCTCGACGACGACCCGGCGGGCACCCACTTCGCGTGGCGCCTGCTGCTGGTCTGCGGTGACCCGAACGACCCGGGAACCTACTTCGGCGGCTTCGACAAGTCCCAGGTCAGCCCGATCTCCTGCCCGGACAACGTGACCTTCGACAGCCACGGCCACCTCTGGATCAGCAGCGACTCCTCGGAAGCGCTCGGCGCCAACGACGGCCTCTACGCGGTTCCGCTGGAGGGCCCGCACCGCGGGCACGTGATGCAGTTCCTGTCCGTCCCGCGCGGAGCCGAGGCATGCGGACCGGTCGTCGAGGACGGCCTGGTCCTGGTCTCGGCCCAGCACCCCGGAGAGCTCGACGGGGCGAACGCGGACAACCCCGCCTCGCACTGGCCCGACGGCGGGGACTCCCAGCCCCGGCCCTCGGTCGTAGCCGTCTGGCGCTGACCCGCCGCTCGCGAAGGCACCTCCCGCCGACCTCGGCGGGAGGTGCCTTCCGCGTCTCGCCCGCTGATGAGCAGCACGGCCGAACTATCCTCGATACCCGCGGCCGAGGACTGCGATGTGCACCCGCGCGTCGCAACGCTCAGTGCGCTGACCTGCGGGTGGTCGGCCCGGCAGAGAGGCGAACGATGTCCCCTGACTGGTTGACCGCAGGCTTGACCTTCCCGCACGGGGACCTGGTGGAGCACTTGACCACCGCGACCGAACTCGTCCCGGAAGCACTGCGCAGCGACAGCGGGCAGACCGCTGAACTGGCCGGCTGCATCGCCGACGGCTACCACCACTTCTGGATGAACGCCCTGCACTTCATCGGGCACTGGGCGGACGAAGTGGGCCGCGACGGCGAGCTCCCGACCGAGTTCTGGGTCCGGGTGGCGCAAGCGGCGCAGGCCATGCAGTTCCCGGAGTTCGTCCCGTACTGCCTCGGCAAGGCCCAGCGCTTCCCGCACCAGGACGTGGGCGACCTGATGGCGGCGTTCAGCACCCTGCCGTCGATCGTCGAGATCCCCCGGGAACTGCACCACGACTGCTACGAGGTCGCCGAACACCTCCGGGCAGATGACCCGGCAACGGTCGACATGCTCGAGTCGGTCGACCTGGACGCGCTGGCCGCCCATCTCCGCAACGGGGCGTACGACCGGCTCGGCGAGCCGCTGAGCGAACTGTTCTCGGACGCCTTCGACGACCTGTTCCAGCTGGTCACGAGCCCGTCCTTCCCGGCGGAGCACGCGAAGCACGCCTGGGCGGTGATCGGCCCGAACCCGTTCCGGGTGGTCCTCAGCGGCGGGATGTTCCCCACCACCGAGGCCCAGCCCTGGTGGCGAGCCCGCTGACCCGGTCAGGGGGCGCCGGAAAAAGTTCTGGGGTCCGTGTCGATCCGGGGGCGGCTCGTTCGACGCATGGGTGAAAGCACCCCGAGAGATCCCCTGAGAGGACATCGTCATGAGCGTCCAGACCGCCACCAAGCCCACCACCACCGTCGCCGCCTCCGCTGACCGCGCCCGGCCCGTTGTGCTCGGGTTGTTCCGGGTCGTGGTGGGGTTCTTGTTCCTCTGCCACGGCCTGCAGGGATTCGGCTTCTTCGGCGGCGTCGACGGCGCCGGCATGGCCATGCCGTTCGGGGAGTGGCCGGGATGGTGGGCCAGCCTGATCGAGGTCGTCGGCGCGCTGTGCGTGATCGCCGGATTCGGCACCCGCATCGCGGCGTTCCTGCTCTCCGGGGTGATGGCCTACGCCTACTTCGGCTACCACGCCCCGCTGGGCCTGCTCCCGCTGCACAACCAGGGCGAACTGGCAGCCCTGTACTCCTGGATCTTCCTGCTGATCGCCGCGTTCGGCCCCGGGGCCTTCGCCCTCGACAAGCTCCGCCGCTGACCTCGTGAGTGGCGATGGTCGCTCTGACCACCATCGCCGCTCACGACGTCAGCCCAGCTCCTTCCGCATCACTTGCTCCCTGGTCTCGCCGTCGGGCAGCAGTTCCCCGACTTCGTCCACGGCGACGAACCCGTTGCGGCGGTACAGGGCGATGGCGGATTCGTTGCCCGGGATGACCGCGAGCTTCAACGCCACAGCGCCAGCTCGCACCGCCCAAGCCTGAACGGCTCCCACCAGGTAGTCCCCGACACCGCGTCCGCGGGCTTTCGGGCCGACCCAGACGGACCGGAGTTCCACGACACCGCCACGACCGGCGATTCCGCTGGCCATGCCGACCGCTGCACCGCCGAGCAGGACGACGATGTTGTAGGTGTCCGGATCTTCCAAGCGCGAACGCCACCGCTGCTCGCCGTCCTCCTCCCAGTCCTCCAGCCGGGATTTGAAGGCGTGCGGAGCCTCGGCGAGGGCGGCGAGCCGGACGTCCCGCCACAAGTCCCAGTCGGCCGGCGTGAGAACGCGCAAGCTCAGCATTTCGCCGAGCTTGCCACCAGCTCGTCGAGAACAGCTAGTTCCGGAGCAGCGGGAGCAGGACGGTGTCGACGATCTCAACGATCACCTCGTCCCGGATCGGAGTGCCGTTGAACAGGAACTGCTGGCGGAGCATCGCTTGCCCCACCTCGAGCCGGCGAGGTGGGATCGCCGTCGCGTCCAGCTCGCCGCGCTCGGCGGCCCGGCGGACGATCTCCTCCATCGTCAGCCGACCGCGCGACCGGGAGAGCTCCCGCAACTGCCCCGCCGGATCGTGGTCGGCCAGGACGTCGCTGAGCAGGCCTCGCATCGCCTCGCCCGCCGGTCCCGACAGCACCTCGGCGCTGCGGCGCAGCACCGCGAGCAGGTCGCCGCGCAGGGTTCCGGTGTCCACCGAATCCGCCGGTTCCGGGGAGATGCTGTAGACCGCCGCCAGCACCAGTTCCCGGCGGCTCGGCCACCTGCGGTAGATCGACGCCTTGCCGGTCTTGGCGCGTTCCGCGACCCGCTCCACGGTCAGGCCCGCGTAGCCGACGTCCGCCAGTTCTGCCAGCGTCGCCGCGAAGATCGCCGCGGTGAGCTCGTCGCCTCGTCGGCGGGGGAGTTTGCGGTGGTCGGTGGTCATGATTCCTCGGAGTTCGCCGGGACGACTCGTCCGGTGTCGCCGTCGACGGTGATGGTCAGGCCGTCGGTGATCGTGCTCGTGCCGTCGGCCGTGCCCATCACCGCCGGGATGCCGTACTCGCGGGCCACGATCGCGGCGTGCGAGCCGGATCCGCCGGAGTCCACGACCACGGCCGCGGCGCGCTGGAACAGCGGTGTCCACGACGGGTTCGTGTACCGGCACACGAGCACGTCCCCGCTGTTCAGCCGGGGGAACTCGGCCGGTTCGCGGATGATCCGGGCCGGACCGGTGGCCCGGCCGCCGCTGGCCGGGGTTCCGGACACCAGCGCGTCACCGCGGTCTTCGCGCGGGAAGACCAGGTTCGGGTCGATGAGCCGGACGCCCGCGAGTTCCTCGCGGCGGGCCGACCGCGCCGCGACGAGTCCGCGCAGCCGATCGCCACCGGCCGGGTCCGCGAGCGCTTCCAGCTCCTCCAACCGCAGGTGGAAGACCTGCTCGGGATCGTCGAGCATCCCGGCGTCGACCAGTCGGCGGCCGATCTCCAGCAGCGACCGGCGCAGGATCGGCTGCGGCATCGTGAAGTAGAAGTGGCTGTCCTCCCGGAAGGCCACGCCGACGCGGGCTCGCTGCACCAACCTGCGGATGCGGGGACTGCGCAGCTGCGCCAGCGCCCGGTCCTCGTGCCCGTCCGGACTCGGTTCTCCATCGGCCAGCACCTTGATCAGGCCGAGCACCGTTTCCGGGGATTCGCCCCAGCTCGGCGGCGTCACCAGCACCGGGGTTTCGGTCTCGCGGTGGCCGTACTCGGCCAGGAACGCCGTGAACTCCGCGTGGAACTCCGGAAAACCGGCCACCTTCGCCGGGTCGAGGTCGTCGACGGCCGCCTTCAGCGGCGGGTCGGCCCGGACCTGATCGGCCAGGGCCGCCAGCGCGCGGTTGGCGTCGGCCGTGCGGGTCGGAGCACCTGCGATCAGGTCGCCCAGCAGCCGCTCCCGTCCGGTCAGCTTGAGCGCGATCAGCAGTCGCACCAGCGCCAACCCGGTCGCCGGGAGGTAGTCGATGCGCAGGTCGGCGACCGGCGACACCAGGCCCAGCGCTCGTCTCGGCACGCGGATCAGCTGCGACCACGGCAGCTTCGCCAGGTCGAGCGCGGCGAGCTCGCGGACGTCGGCCCGGAAGCGGATGAACCGCGGGTCCTCCGTCCAGCGCGCCGGGTCGTAGCGCCGAGCGCGGTCGAACAGCTTGAACGGTGCCTTCAAGGCTCCGAGCGACAGGCGCGGGGAGGGCGGCACCAACCGGTCCACCACGCCGTCCACCTCCGGCAGGAAGCCGTCGTACGCGCCGCGGATCCCGTACGCACCGGTGACCGCGGCCATCATCCCCACCGGACCGTGCGGTACCCATGTCGACATGTCGATCGGGTAAGGCCGGTACGGGAGGTACTCGAGCAGCACCGAGCCGATCTTGCGCTGGCGCCGGTTCAGCTGCAGCGGCGGTGGCGGCAGCGCCGTCATCGGCCTGGCCTGCAGCAACAACACCCGGCCCGCGGCGTACGCCCACTCGATGTCCTGCGGGCGCCCGAAGTGCTCGGCGACCTGGGTGCCGAGCCTCGCCAGCTCCGCGAGGACCCGATCGGGAAGCCGCTCGACGGTGGCGCCGGTCTGCTCGGCGACTCCGCCGCCCGCCACGCTCTTGATCACCACTTCGCGGCGGCCCGGCGACCACTCGTGGACCCGCCCGTCCGGGTCCAGGACGTAGTGGTCGGGGGTGACCAGGCCGGAGACCACCGCTTCGCCGAGACCGCTGCTGGCGTCGACCACGAGCTGCCGCCGATCACCGGTGACCGGGTTCGCGGTGAACACGACCCCGGCGAACTCGGCGTCGACCATCCGCTGCACCACCACGGCGATGTGCACCTCGTCCGGCGCGATGCCGCGCTTCTCGCGGTAGGCGATCGCGCGGTCCGTCCACAGCGAGCCCCAGCACCGCCGCACCGCGTCGAGCAGCGCCGCCTCGCCGACGACGTTGAGGTAGGTGTCCTGCTGCCCGGCGAACGCGGCCCCTGGCAGGTCCTCCGCAGTGGCGCTCGAGCGCACCGCGACCGGGCCGGAGCCCACCTCGGCGTAGGCGTCGGCGATCTCTTCGAGCAGCTCGTCCGGAACCGTCGCCGCTTCGAACTCGGCCCGCAGCGCCGCCCCGTCGCCGGACGCAACCGACCTGGCGACCTCGGCGTATGCGTCGGTGGTGATCACGAAGCCGTCGGGGACGGAGAACCCGGCGTTGACCAGCTCGCCGAGGTTCGCCCCCTTGCCACCGGCCGAGGCCAGGTCCTCGCGGCCGAACCCGCGCAGCGGAACGACGAAATCCACGACACCCTCCGATCCGACGGCCAGCGCTCGCCGGTTAGAAGACGACTAGTTCTCTAAACCGTAGCACGTTAGAAAACGCAACGTTCTCTATCTGTGCCCGGACTTGATCTCCAGCGCACTCGAAGTGGGAGCGTCACGCTCAGCCCGAGACCGAGGAGTTCACATGAACCGGACCGCACTCGTCACCGGCGCCACCGGCAACCAGGGTGGCGCCACCGCCCGCCACCTGCTGTCCCGCGGGTGGACCGTACGCGCGCTGGTGCGCGACCCCGCCAAGCCCGCAGCGCAGGAACTCCAGGACTCGGGCGCGATCCTGGCCCGGGGCGACCTGGACGACGTCGAATCGCTCCGCGCGGCGATGACCGGCGCGGACGGGGTGTTCAGCGTCCAGGCCCTGGCCTGGGACGAAGCGGGCCTCGCCGCCGAGGTCCGCCGCGGCTCGGCGGTCGCCGACATCGCCCTGGAGACCGGCGCGCACCTGGTCTACAGCTCCGTCGGCGGCGCGGACCGGAACTCCGGCATCGCCCACTTCGAGAGCAAAGCCGCTGTCGAGGCGCACATCCAGCGCATCGGCGTGCCCGCGACCGTGCTGCGGCCGGCGTTCTTCATGAGCAACCTGCCCTACGTCACCAGCATCACCGAGTCGGGCGAGCGGGTCTTGTCGCTTCCGCTGGACCCGGCGACATCGCTGCAGATGATCGCCCCGGACGACATCGGCTTCTTCGCCGCGACCGCGCTGGACTCGCCGCAGGAGTTCATCGGCGCGCAGCTCGAGATCGCCGGCGACGAGCAGACCCCGCCGCAGGTCGCCGAGATCTTCCAACGCGTCACCGGCGTCCCGACCCGCTTCGAGCCCGCCCCGCTCGAAGGCCGGGACCGGATGTACGAGTGGTTCGACGAGAGCGGCTACCAAGCCGACATCCCGGCCCTGCGCCGCCTGCACCCGGCGCTGCAGACCCTCGAGGAGTACCTGCAGCGCCAGGCCGGCGGTCACGAGGTTCCGGCGTAGAGCCGAGCCCATGCCTCAACGGGGAGGTCTTTGGGGAGCGCGGGCAGGTTCGGCACCCTGCGGCCGGTGACGTTGCGGACGATCTCGGCCAGGCCCCGACCTCGGCCGGTGAACACCGCTTCGACGAACCGCTGGTAGCGCTGCTTCTCGCGCCACGGCACCAGGGGATCGGCTCTGCGCTGCAGCTTCAGGATTCCCCCGTCGACCGCTGGCACCGGGCGGAACGAACGCGCGGGAACCCGGCCGCAGAGCCCGAATTCGTACCAGGGTGCCCACTGGGCGTTCAGCTGGCTGCCGCCCGCTGCGCGTTTTCGGGCGACATCCCATTGCACCAGCAGCACCGCTTCCGACCAGGACCTCTCGTCCAGCAGGCGGCGGGTCATCGACGTCGTGATGCCGAACGGCAGGTTGCCGATCACCGAGTGCGGTGCAGCGGGAAAGCGGAAGTCGAGCATGTCGCAGCGGACCACGCTGACCTGCGGATAGGCGACTCGGAGCGCATCCGCCCAACGCGGGTCGAGCTCGACCGCGGTGACCCGTCGTCCACTGTGGACCAGGTGGCGGGTGATGGCGCCTCGTCCGGCACCGAGCTCCACGATCGGCACCGGGGCTGGTTCGAGGAGGCCGACCAGGCGTCGGGCGACACCCCGGTCGACCAGGAAGTTCTGGCCGAGTTCGCGGCGCGCTCGATCGCGCGCCGACCTGCGGCGGGTAGGCATGTTCGGGTTCTCCTGCGTTTCGCGGACCGGTCGGAACCGGACTCCCGCGAGCGCAGGCCGGTGCTTCAGGGCACGGCGAACCGCGCGTCGGGAACGAGAGTCCGGACGCGGACGGCGCAGGATTCAGCCGCTGCGCCGCCTAGGCGGAACGCAGCCGGATGAAGAACGCGGCAGAAGAAGCCATGCGGCGAAAGTAGCAAGGCACGCACTTCGGACGACACCGATTTTTCGCACCACAGCTGTGGAATCATCGGTCCGACCTGGTTCTCCGGCCCGGGAGCGTGCGCATGCGGATCTACCTCAGCGTCGACATGGAAGGGATCACCGGACTCGTCGACGCTCAAGACGTGCAACCCGCCGGGCGGGACTACGAGCACGGCAGGCTGATGATGGCCGAGGACGTCAACGCCGCCATCCGAGGTGCGCTCGCCGCCGGGGCCACCGACGTCCTGGTCAACGACGCGCACGGCCCGATGCGCAACCTCCGCTCCGACATGCTGCACCCCGCGGCCCGGTTGATCCGCGGGAAGCCCAAGGCCATGGGCATGCTCGAAGGCCTCGACGACAGCTTCGACGCAGCGCTGTGCATCGGTTTCCACTCGCGGGCCGGCACTTCGGGTGTGCTCAGCCACAGCTTCATGGGCCACGAGATCGAGGACATCTGGCTCGACGAGCACCCGGTCGGCGAGATCGGCCTGACGCACGCCACCGCCGCCGCGCTCGGTGCTCCCGTGGTGCTGCTGTCCGGCGACGACACCGCCTGCGCGGAGATGGCCAAGTGGGACCCGGACGTGCGGACCGTGCCGGTGAAGTACGCGCGAGGCCGCTTCGCCGCCGAACTCCGCCCGCTCGCGGAAGCCCGCGAAGCCATCGAAACCGCCGCCACGGCCTGCCTGACCAGCGAACTCCCGACCCCGTCCGCGCCGGGCACGACGACGCTGGCAGTGCGCTGGCAATCCGCCTCGGTCGCCGACGCTTTGCGGGAACTCCCCGGCGTCACCGGCCGCGATGACCGCACCGTCGAGATCAGCGGCCCGGTGGTCGACGTCTACCGGCAGTTCCGGGTGTGGATGAACGTCGCCGGCGCGCTCAGCAATCAGCCACCGTACTGCTGATCCGTAGTCAGCCAGCTACCCAACGTTCCTCCTTTTCAGCGACTGGCGCCGGTTTTGATAGCTCTGCGTCGCATGTTTGGTCGCTGTTCATCTTCGCGTACCGGAACCATCGCCTGATCTGCCTAATGTCCGGTTGTTCCTGATGAGCAATTGGAGGTCCGCTTGTCTCCCCGACCGGACAACGGGCGGGTCATCCCGCTGCCGCTGCTTCCCCACCACTCCGCGAACCGTTCCTCGGTGACCTGCAAGTACCGGTGCGGCAACGCCTGCGCGCACGAGGCGCCCAACACCTCGGACAACGCCTACTTCGGCGACATCGCCGAGAGCGTGCTCAGCCGCCGCAAGGCGCTGAAGGCCAGCGGCGTCGTCGCCCTCGCCGTCGGCGGTGCAGCCGCGCTGACCAGCACCGCAGCCGCCGTCCCGGCGCCGCTGCGCGGGCAGGGCCGGTCGAGCATCCCGGGCACCGACTTCGCCCCCGTCGCCCCGAACACGGAAGACGCCGTGGTCACCGCGGAGGGCTACGAGCAGGGTGTCGTGATCCGCTGGGGCGACCCGGTCGTGCCCGGCGCGCCCGAGTTCGACTTCAACAACCAAACCGCGGCCGCGCAGGAGCAGCAGTTCGGCTACAACAACGACTTCGCCGAGCTGATCCCGCTGGA
This sequence comes from Saccharopolyspora sp. NPDC002686, assembly GCF_040295745.1. Lineage (NCBI taxonomy): Bacteria > Bacillati > Actinomycetota > Actinomycetes > Pseudonocardiales > Pseudonocardiaceae > Saccharopolyspora > Saccharopolyspora sp. NPDC002686. Next base: position 24,475 of record NZ_JBEOVY010000019.1, on the reverse strand, counting down.
CGGCACCGGCAACCGCAACCTGCTGGTGGTCAACCACGAGTACACCACCGAAACGCACATGTTCGCCGGGTACGACGAGAACAACCCGACCGAGGAGCAGGTGCGCATCGCGTGGGCCGCGCACGGGCTGTCGGTCGTCTACGTCGAGCGGGAGAACAACGGCGGGCTCAAGCCCGTGCCGAGCCAGTACAACCGCCGCATCACCCTGAACACGCCGTTCGAGGTGCGCGGACCGGCCGCCGGCAGCGACTTCCTCAAGACCTCGGCCGACCCGACCGGCACCAAGGTGCTGGGCACGCAGAACAACTGCGCGGGCAGCAAGACGCCGTGGGGCACGATCCTGTCCGGCGAGGAGAACTTCAACCAGTACTTCGCCAACGCCGACTCGATCACCGACCCGACCGCCAAGCAGCGCCTCGCCCGCTACGGCCTCAAGGGCACCACCAGCACCCGCAAGTGGGAGAAGTTCGACAAGCGCTGGGACGTCGCGCAGGAACCGAACGAGGCCAACCGCTTCGGCTGGATCGTCGAGATCGACCCGCACGACCCGAACTCCACGCCGGTCAAGCACACCGCGCTCGGCCGCTTCAAGCACGAAGGCGCGGCGGTCAAGGTCGCCGACGACGGCCGGGTGGTCGCCTACTCCGGTGACGACGAGCGCTTCGACTACATCTACAAGTTCGTGTCCAACGGCAAGATGAAGTCGGGCAGCAGCGCCTACGCCCGCCGGCAGAACATGACGCTGCTCGACGACGGCACGCTCTACGTCGCGAAGTTCACCGGCAACAGCCCGGCGAGCGAGATCGACGGCACCGGCAAGCTGCCCGCCGACGGCGCCTTCGACGGCACCGGCGAGTGGATCCCGCTGGCCAGCGGCGACAAGTCGTTCGTGCCCGGCTTCACCGCCGAAGAGGTCTACGTCTTCACCCGCCTCGCCGCCGACGCGGTGGGCGCGACCAAGATGGACCGGCCCGAGGACATCGAGCCGAACCCGGTCAACGGCCGCATCTACTGCGCGCTGACCAACAACTCCAACCGCGGTTCGACCGGCAACGCCGCGCCCGACGAGGCCAACCCGCGGGTCGGCAACAAGCACGGCCACGTCATCGAGATCGACGACGACGCCACCGGCACGACGCTGCGCTGGAACCTGCTGCTGGTCTGCGGTGACCCGAACGACCCGGGCACCTACTTCGGCGGCTTCGACAAGTCGCAGGTCAGCCCGATCTCGTGCCCGGACAACGTGGCGTTCGACCGGCACGGCAACCTGTGGATCTCCACCGACGGCAACGCGCTGAAGAGCAACGACGGCCTGTTCGCGGTCCCGGTGGACGGCCCCGAGCGCGGCCACGTCAAGCAGTTCCTGACCGTGCCGCACGGCGCGGAGACCTGCGGCCCGGTGGTCCGGGACACCCTGGTGACGGTGAGCGTGCAGCACCCGGGCGAGCTCGACGGGGCGAGCGCGGACCAGCCCGCCTCCCACTGGCCGGACGGCGGCAACTCGCAGCCGCGCCCGTCGGTCGTGGCGGTGTGGCGCAAGGACGGCGGTGAGATCGGCCGACGCTGATCCCACCTTGCGAGCGCGGGGGTCTCCGGCGATTGACCGGGGGCCCTCGTTGCGTTTCGGGGGTGGAGGCTCGTGAGTGCTTTGGGGCGCTGGAGCACCCCAAAGCACTCACGACTGTTCAATCGTTCCTGGGAACCTCGATGCGCCACGCGATCAGCGCGGCCGCGGCGAGGCCTGCCAGGGCAATGGCGCAGCTGACGGCGTAGGGGTCGACGCCGGACAACGCGGGCGCGAAGCCGATCCCGATGTAGAGCGTGACACCCGACGATCCGCCGAGCTGGTCAGCGGCGCGCTGGACGCCCGACGCGGCCCCGGCGTCGTCATCGGTGACACCGCTGACTGCCGCGTGCTGGAGGCCGACCAGCCCGAAACCCATGCCAGCAGCGATCAGCACCATCGCCGGCATCATCTCCAACGCACCCGCTTCGACCTGCGCACCGGCTGCGATGGCGAGCATCCCGGCCGCTGTCGCTGCGATGCCGATGACAGCGCAGGTGCGCGAACCCCACCGCCCGACGACGCGGGGCACGAACGTCGCGGCCGCGACCAGTGCCACCGCCAGGGGGAGGAGCGCTGTTCCCGCGGCGAACGGGGTGAGCCCGGCCCGCTGCTGGAGCTGGAAGGTGAACAGCAGGAACGACGTGGACAACGCGGCGCTGAGCAGCGCAGTCGCGGCGTTGGCCAGCACTCGCGCGCGGTTCCGGAAGAACGCCATCGGGATCAGCGGATTGGCCGCTTTGCGCTCCACGACGACGAACGAGGCACCTGCGAGCACCGCGCCGATCAGGGCGAGCGGGGCCAGCCAGCTCTCGCCCGTCTCGACGACCCCCAGCACGAAGAGCAGGGGAGCGGCCGTGAGCAGGGCTGCTCCGGGCAGGTCGAGCGGCTTGCGCTCCCCCGGCGGGTCCGCCGGGACGAGGACCAGCGCGGCGCAGACCACGTACGCGGTGAACGGGACGGCGACCAGGAAGATCCACCGCCAGCCGAAGAATTCGGTGATGACGCCAGAAAGCACGAACCCCAGCACCAGACCGGAGCTCGCGACGACCGCCCACACGCTCAACGCGCGTGTTCGGCGCGGCCCTTCGGGGAACGTCAGCACGATCATCGCCATGGCCGCCGGGAGCGCGAGCGCTTCGCCCGCACCTTGCAGCAGCCGCGCGACCACCAGCAGCGGGAACGTCTGCGTCGCCCCGGCCAGGAGCGAGGCCGCCCCGAACACCGAGGTGCCGACCAGCAGCACCCGACGTCGGCCGAGCACATCGCCCAAGCGACCGCCGAGCATGAGCAAACCGCCGCCGGTGACGGCGTAGCCGACGACCACCCAGGTCAACACGCGCGCATCGACGCCGAACTCGGCGCCGATCGAGGGCAGCGCGATGTTGACCACCGTGACGTCGACCGCGATCAGGAACTGCAGCACGGCGAGGGAACCGAGGACCAGCCATGGCCGCGCGCCGGTGCTCCGGCGCTGGACGGGAATGTCCGCGTGCAAAGGAAACTCCGTTGCTCGATGCGAATCCGAGCAGCCCGAAAGAGCCGCTTCGGTCTGGACGCGAAGCGACGGAACGTTCAGGTGGACCGCGCCGCCGCTAGAAGCGGCGCGAGCGGGTCACAGCAGCAGCGGCTGCGGCAGAAGCACTGGACATGCCGCGGAGGCTAGCAAGAACCGCCGGGACAGGTCATCGGATTTTTCGGACACCACCGATCCGAAGCGGACCCCGCCTGGGTGGTTCCGGACGGGCTGGTGGCGCAGTGCGCCGAACGAGTGCCCGCGCTGCTCGGGGACGTGATCGAGGTCGTTTCGGTGCGATCGACGCCGGAGTTCCAGCGATCCGCCGTGCGGCGGTTGATCTTCGTGCGGTTCCGCGGAGTCCCGCTGTTCTGGCGACTGGACCTGGCTGTCTGGGCCGAGTCCCGGGCATTCGACGAAACCGCCGACGCCGACACCCGGAAGCCCGCAGCTCGAACTGGTCACTACCGGAAAGCGCTGCGATGAACGCGATCGGCGCGTGCAAAGAAGTGATGCGCGGTCATGACCCAGTGGCAGACGGCTTGCTATCACGCGGTTTTCAACGCATCAACGCACCAGACCCCGGCGGTGACTGGCCCGACCGGATCATCGCTCTCGCCCGCGCGGTGTCCACCCAAACCCCCGAACTAACCGACCTCACCAACGAAATCATCAACCTGGCAACCGACCTCCACTGACCACCCAATCCCTCCGCCCGATCCCACCGTCCGAAGGACGACCTCCGGGTCCCGCCTACTGCCGGGTAACTACAGTTTCAATTGAAACTGCGGTCCCTCGTGCCTGGGATTTGCAGTTTCAATTGAAACTGCGGTTACCGGTGCTCAAGTGAGCGGGGTCCCGGCACGGGTTCTGGGGTCAGTTCTGGGGTGAGGAGTCGGTTCGGGGTGCGGCTTTGAGGGCGATCACGGTGATTGCTGCTGCGACCATCACGATGCCGACGATCCACAGGCCTGCTCGTTGGGAGCCGGTCGCATCTTTGAGGGCTCCAGTGATGTAGGGCGCGGCGAAACCGCTGATGTTGCCCAGGGAGTTGATCAGCGCGATGCCTCCCGCCGCTGCTGCTCCGGCCAGGAAGTTGCTGGGGAGTGCCCAGAACGTGGGCAGTGCCGAGCAGACACCGACCGCGCAGACCGTCACCGCGACCATCGCCAGGAACGGATTTCCCATGTACAGCGCGATCGGGATGCTCAGGCCACCGAGCAGCAGCGGCAGGGCGACGTGCCACACCCGTTCCCGCTTCCGGTCACCGTGCGCGCCCCAGATCACCATCGCCACCGCACCGATCGCGTAGGGGATGGCCGTGATCAGACCGGTTTCCATAGTGGACAGTTCGGTGCCGTACTGCTGCTCGAAGCCCTTGATGATGGTGGGCAGGAAGAACCCGAGCGCGTACAGGCCGTAGGCGATGCCGAAGTACACGAACGCCAGCGCCAGGATCCGCGGGTGGGTCAGCGCCTTTCGCAGCGGCCAGCTGTGCTCGGCCTCGGTCTGCTCGCGCTCGGCGTCCAGCTGAGCGCTCAGCCAGGTGCGCTCCTCGGCGGTGAGCCACTTCGCTTCCGACGGGCGGTCGGTCAGGTAGAACCAGGTGACGAACGCCAGCAGGATCGCAGGCACACCCTCGACCAGGAACATGAACCGCCAACCGGACAGGCCGAAGACCCCGTGTCCGCTGGTGATCAGCACGCTCGACACGGTGGCACCGATCGCGCTGGACACCGGAACCGCGGCCATGAACAGCGCGACCGCCCTGGCCCGCTGGGCGGCCGGGAACCAGTACGTCAGGTACAGGATGATGCCCGGGAAGAACCCGGCCTCGGCCACGCCGAGCAGGAAGCGCAGCACCACCAGGGTCGTGGCGTTCGGCACGAACGCCATCACCGTGGCCACCGCGCCCCAGGTGATCATGATGCGGGCGAGCCACTTCCGCGCCCCGAACCGGTGCAGCGCGAGGTTGCTCGGCACCTCCAGCACCAGGTAGCCGAGGAAGAAGATGCCCGAGGCGAAACCGAAGATCGTTGCGGTCATGCCGAGTTCGTCGTTCATCCCGTTCGGGCCGGCGAAGCCGATGTTGACCCGGTCCAGGTAGTTGACGAAGTACAGCAAGCACAGGAACGGCATCAGCCGCACGGCGACCTTGCGAAGGATCCGGTTCTGCACCGCAGCCGAGGCTGCATCAACTCCGCTCATCCGAGTGACCTAAACCGCACCCCCACGTCAGGTCAAGGGGCAAACCACTGGATGAGATGGCCGGTGACTGCTGCACAACCCGCCGACGCTACCGTTGAGGCATGCCCGAACGCCCAATTGCCCTGGTCACCGGTGCCTCACGCGGTATCGGTGCCGCCGTCGCCCGCTCGCTTTCCGACACGCACGATCTGCTGTTGGGCGGGCGCGACGCTGACGCGCTGCAAGCACTCGTCGACGAGCTCCCCGGGGCCAAGCCCTGGCCGGTCGAGCTCACCGACCACGAAGCCGTTGCCAACGCGGTCGCCGACATCGATCGGCTCGACGTCGTCGTGCACTGCGCCGGTCTGGTCGAGCTGGCCGCGGTCGCGGACGCTCCCAGCGACTCCTGGCGTCGCACGTTCGAGCTGAACCTGTTCGCCGTCACCGAGCTGACCCGTCTCCTGCTGCCCAAGCTGCGCGAGAGCAAGGGCCACGTCGTGCTGGTCAACTCCGGCGCGGGGCTGTCCGCGAAGCCGAACTGGGGCTCCTACGCCGCCAGCAAGTTCGCGCTGCGCGCCTTCGCCGACGTGCTCCGCGCCGAGGAAGCGGTGCACGGCTTGCGGGTCACCTCGGTGTTCCCCGGTCGCACCGCCACCGACATGCAGCGCGGTGTTCGCGAGCAGGAGGGCGCCGAGTACCAGCCTGGCGACTACCTGCGTCCCGAGTCGGTCGCCGGACCGATCGTCTCCGCGGTGCACGCCACCGCGGACGCCCACCTCACCGAGATCGTCATCCGCCCTTCCTGATCAGGTCGGACGGCGTCCCGGCCGGGTTGTCGACGCTGCGACGTCCGACCCGGCCGGCGCCGCGGTCCCACCAGAGCGGCCCGGTGGTCCAGGCCCGCCTCGCCGCTGAACTGTCCCGACTCAGCCGCGGATGTGCTGCGCTGCGGTGCGGGCTGCCGCCTGCACCGCGCGGCGGTCCACCTGGGTGGGTTCGCGGTCGCGCAGCACCCGGTCGCCGGCGACCCAGACGTCGCGGACGCAGCGCGAACCGGACGCCCACACCACGTTCGCCAGGATCTGCTCGTCCGGCACGTCCAGACCGGTGGCGAACGCGGGGTTGTCGACGTCGAGGTGCACGATGTCGGCCCACTTGCCCGGCTCCAACGAGCCGATGTCGTCGCGGTGCAGTGCCTCAGCCCCGCCACGCGTCGCGGCGAGCAGCGCCGCGCCAGCGCTCAGCGCGGTCGCGTCACCGGTCGCGGTGCGCGCGAAGAGTCCTGCCAACTGCACCTCCTCCCACAAGTCCAGGTCATCGTTGCTGGACGGCCCGTCGGTGCCCAGGCCGACCGGGACACCGGCGGCCAGCAGGTCGACCAGCCGCGCCGTCCCCGAAGCGAGCTTCGCGTTGGAACCGGGGCAGTGCGCCACCCCGACCCCGCGGCGTGCGAACAACGCGATGTCCTCGTCCGACAGGTGCACGCCGTGCGCGGCGAGCACTCGGCCGTCCAGCACACCGAGCTTCTCCAGCAGTGCAGGCACCGAACCGAACTGCTCCCGCTGCTCGACGTCCTCAGCGAGGGTCTCCGCCACGTGCGTGTGCACCAGCGCCTCGCGCTGCTGCGCGGCCTCACCGATCGCCTGCAACGCCTCCGGCGGAAGCGTGTACGCCGAGTGCGGCCCGTAGGCGAGCTCCACCCGATCGCCCCGCCCGAACCGAACGCCGTCGGCGTCGATCCACCGGCTGATCCCGTTGACCATGCCCTGCCAGCCGCCGAGCTTGTCCAGCTCGGGAGTCGCGATCACCGCGGAAGCGAACACGACACGCGACCCGACCGCGAGGGTCGCGTCGACCACCGCCTCCCCGTCGAAGTACATCTCGGCGCTGGTCGTGACACCGGCGCGCAGCATCTCGACGCACCCGAGCTCCATGCCCGCTCGGATGTCCGACGACCGCAGCCTCGCCTCCGCGGGCCAGATCACCTCGCGCAGCCAGCGCATCAGCGGAAGATCGCCACCCATCCCCCGGAGCAGCGTCATCGGGCTGTGCGCGTGCGAGTTGATCAGACCCGGCAGGAGGATCCCGCCGCATTCGCGGACGTCGACGTCGTTCGGACGCTCCGGCGCACCGGTGCGCGGGCCGCAGTACAGGATGCGACCGACCTCATCGATGTCCACCACCGCATCCCGGATGACCGAGCATTCCGGGTCGCAGGGCAGGACCATCGGCGCGTGCAGGCGTAGTGCGATCGGCATGCCCGCATTCTGCCGGACGCCTGTCAGGCGCCTAAGCCGTTCATGAGCTGCATCATGATCACTCCTGCCAAAGTCGCGATTCCGGCGAGCACTGCCACGAGAACGGTGTCCTGGGTTCGCTTCGTCATGAATCAAGGATCGCCCGGCGAGGGCCCTCCTGACCTCGGCTGAACGGCCAGCTGGCCTCCTTCGATCGGCCATTGCCCGAAAGCCGGATGGCCGACCTCTACCGGGTGAAGGCCGTCATGCCTCCTCCGGCGCCCCGGTCTCGGTCAGCCGCCCGCCGTCCAGCCGCAGCCAGCGCTGCACCCCGATCTCCGCGAGGAACCGCTCGTCGTGGCTGACCACCACGAACGCGCCTTCGTAAGCGTTGAGCGCGCTCGACAGCTGACCAACGCTGACCAGGTCCAGGTTGTTGGTGGGCTCGTCGAGCAGCAGGAGCTGAGGCGCCGGCTCCGCGCTGAGGACGCAGGCCAGCGTCGCGCGCAGCCGCTCACCACCGGACAACGCACCGATCGGAAGGTGCACGCGGGAGCCCCGGAACAAGAAGCGCGCGAGCAGGTGCATCCGCCGCGACTCCGGCATCGCCGGCGCGACCTGGACCAGGCTTTCCAGCACCGTGCGATCCAGGTCCAGGAGATCGAGCCGCTGGGACAGGTAAGCGATCCGCCCGTCGACGCGCTTGATCTCGCCGCGCTTCGGCGCCAACTGGCCTTCGACCAGCCGAAGCAGCGTGGACTTCCCGGAACCGTTCGGGCCGGTCAACGCGATCCGCTCCGGCCCCTTGATCGCCAGGTCGACGCCCTCCCCGGCGAAGATCTCCCGCTCGCCGCGGCGGACCTGCATCCCTTCGCCGAAGAACACCACACGCCCAGCGGGGACGCGGGTCCCGGGCAGGTCGAGCGCGATCTTGTCGTCGTCCCGCAGCGCTCGGCTCGCCTCGTCGAGGCGGGTTTTCGCTTCGTCGACCCGGTTGGCGTGCGTCTCCCTCGCCTTGCCCGCAGTCTCCTGAGCGCGCCGCTTCAGCCCGCCGGCAACGATCTTCGGCAGTCCGGCGTTGCCGATGTTGCGGGCCGCGTTGCTGGCCCTGCGCTCGGCTCGTTCGCGGGCCTGCTGCATCTCCCGCTTCTCCCGCTTGAGCTCCTGCTCGGCGTTGCGGACGTTCTTCTCCGCAACCTCCTGCTCCGCGCGCACGGCTTCCTCGTACTCGGTGAAATTGCCGCCGTAGAAGCGGATTTCTCCGTTTCCGAGCTCGGCGATGCGGTCCATCCGGTCGAGCAGCGACCGGTCGTGGCTGACCAGCAGCAGGCAGCCGCTGAAATCCTCGAGCACGCCGGCGAGCTTGCGGCGCGCTTCGCCGTCGAGGTTGTTGGTCGGCTCGTCCAGCAGCAGCACGTCGGGGCGTTTGAGCAACTGCGCGGCGAGGCCGAGCGAAACCACTTGGCCACCGCTGAGGGTGTGCAGCTGGCGGTCGAGCTGGACGTCGTCGAGGCCGAGCCGGTCCAGCTGGACGCGAGTGCGCTCCTCGATGTCCCAGTCGTTGTCGATGGTGGCGAAGTGCTGCTCGTCGACGTCGCCGGATTCGACCGCGTGCAACGCCTCGATCACCGCGGACACGCCCAGCACCTCGGCGACGGTCAGGTCACCGACGAGGGGGAGCGTCTGCGGCAGGTAGCCGAGAACGCCGCTCGTGGACGCGGTTCCGCTGCTGGGCCGGTATTCGCCCGCGATCAGCTTGAGCAGGGTGGACTTGCCCGCTCCGTTGGGCGCGACGAGGCCGGTGCGGCCGCTGCCCACCGTGAACGACAGCCCGTCGAAGACAGGTGTGTCGTCCGGCCAGGAGAAGGAGAGGTTCGAGCAGGTGATGAACGCTTCGGACATGCGAGAGCCCTCGGATGCGATGCGGGCGCGCTGAGGCAACCCGGTGGTGAACGGGGAAACATGACATGACGGAATCGCCACCGCGGCGGCGCTGCGCGCCTGCCCGTGGCCGATCACTACCGGGAATCACCCGGAGATGTCGTCGTCCCCTGCCACTGCCGCTCCTCGGTTCACGATCACTTGCAAGTCGCGAGCCTAGCAGCAGCAACCCCGGATCGCGGACTCATTTTCCGGCTGCAGAAGCGGCCCTCACTCGCCGTCCATCAGGCCGCTGCGCCAAGCCCAGGCCGCCGTCTCCACCCGGTTCCTGGCCTTGATCTTGCTCTGCGCGGAGGCGAGGTGGGTCTTCACCGTCGACAAGGACATGAACAGCTCCTGGCCGATCTCGCCGTTGGTCAAACCGCGCGCGGTCGCGCGGACCACGTCGAGCTCGCGCTCGGTGAGATCCACTTGCGGGACCGCCGTGCGCTGCACCTGCGGCTGCGGCTGGGAGAAGTGCTTGAGCAGCCGCACCGTGATCTGCGGCGACACCAGCGCATCCCCGCGCTGGGCGGCGCGGATGGCCTCCAGCAGCAGCGTCGGTCCGGCGTCCTTGAGCAGGAACCCGCTCGCCCCGTTGCGCAGCGCGCGGTCGACGTACTCGTCCAGGTCGAAGGTGGTCACGACCACGACCTTGATCGGGTCGGCCACGTCGGGGCCGGCCAGCTGCTTGGTCGCCTCCAAGCCGTCGATGCCCGGCATGCGGATGTCCATCAGGCACACGTCCGGCTGCTTCTCCCGCGCCACCCGGACCGCGTCCACGCCGTTGGCGACATCGGCGACCACCTCGATGTCGTCCTGGGACTCCAGGATCATTCGGAACCCGGCGCGCACCAGCTCCTGGTCGTCGGCGATCAGCACCCGGATCATCGCTGCCCCTCATCTCCGCTCTGCTCGTCCAGCGGCAGCACGGCTTCGACCCGCCAACCGACGTGATCGCCCGGACCGGCGTGGAACTCACCGCCGAGCAGCTCGATCCGCTCCCGCATCCCGACCAGACCGTATCCCCCCGACCCACCGACGGGTTGACGGCGCACCCCCGAACCGTCATCGGTGATCAACGCGTACAGGTTCGTGGTGTCGACCCACACCCTGACCTGGACGTAGCTCGCTCCCAACGCGTGCTTCTCCGAGTTCGTCAGGGATTCCTGCACCACGCGCAGCGCCGAGCGCGCCACTTCCTGGGGGATCGTCCGATCCACCAGATCGGCCTTCAGGTCCACCCGGATCCGATCGGCGTGCTCGGTGGTGTGGCGCTGGGCGGATTCCACCAGCGCCCGCAGGTCGGCCTCGAGGTCGGTGGTGGCCTGCTCCGTCGCGGCCGAAGCCCCGGCCGGTTCGGTGCTGCGCATGCTCCCCACCAGCCGCCGCATCGCGGTCAGCGCTTCGGTGCCGCTGTCCGCGATCCGCGCGAGCGCGTCGGTCGCCGCCTTCGGGTTCTTCTCGGCCACCATCTGCGCTGCTTGCGCCTGCACCACGATGCCGGTGACGTGGTGGGCCACCACGTCGTGCAGCTCGCGGGCCAAGGCCATCCGCTCGGCTTGCTGCGCGTTCTCCACCGCGGAGTGCACCGTTCGGGCCCGCTCCTCGTCCCTGGCGCGGAAGTACATCCCGGTGCCGACCGAGATCACCAGCAGCAGCCCGCCCATGAACACCGCGGGCATCAGCTCGCTCGTGTTGCCCGGGTCGTAGGGCGAGGTGTCGCTCCGGTACTGCGGGGTCATGAACACGGCGAGCAACGTCACCGCGACCAGCGTGGCGGTGGCCTGGATCGCGCGCCGGATCTCCGCGTGGCGGACCACGTAGGTCACCAGCAGCATGCCCGCACCGGTCGCCGCCAGGGATACCGGTCCCAGGATGTTCCCCCGGCTGCCGGTCAGCCCCAGCACCTGCAGCACCAGGGTCGTCAGCAGCATCGTCGCCGCGCCCAGGTACGCGGACTCGGTCGGCCGCATCGGGGCGAACGCGGCCAGCACCGCCATCACCAGGCCGCTGAGCAGCACCACCACGTTCGACAGGAAGCCCAGTTCGCTGTTCTTGGTGAACTCCACGAACAGCAGGATGCTCAGCGCGGCCACCACCGGCCACTGGCGCCGCAGCAGTTCCTGCATCGGCGAGCCCTGGAAGCGGGTCCGGCCGGGCCAGTCGCCGCGCAGGTACAGGCCGGTGCCGGTGGCGAGCAGCAGCTGCAGGAAGCCGAAGGCCAGCGTCTGGTCGGAGTCGACGCCCGAGTACTCGGCCACCCGCAACCGGACCGCGACCGATGCCAGGCAGCTGAGCACGAGCACGGCAGTCACCGGGATGGCCTTGCGCAGCGGGCTAGCCCGGAACAGGTAGAGCACCAGCAGCAGACCGGCCGCGTTCTCCGTCGGCAGGATCTCCGCCAGGCCGAGGCTGTAGACGTACGAGCGGGTCACCGCCAGCGCCGCGGTGTTGCCGAGCAGCACCACCGCGGCGAGCAGTCCACATCGGACCGGGTACCGCCTGCCGAGGACGGCCAGCAGCGCCATCGCGGCGATGCCGGGGAGCAGCAGCACGGCACCGCGCTGGTTGCCGTATATCTCGAGCAGCGCCAGCGTGTCGCCGCAGAGGACCAGGCCGAGCAACGCTGCGAAGATCCATTGTTCGCGCAGCAAGCTACCGAACCGGTGCCACCAGGGCGCGTCCGGTCCGGGTCCGTTGGGCGTCGCGAAACTGCTCACGCCGAAACGGTAGTCGGTGCGCTCATCGGAGCGCCTTGGCCGATCGGCTCGAACAACCTGGCCGATCGGCCGACCTCCGCCGAACGATCAGCGGCTCGCAGGCCGATCCGGAAACCGCTGCCGCCGACCACTCTTGATTGCGATGCGGCGGCCCGCACCCGGCGGCGCCCCACCACGACAGCAGTGCACACGAGCAGGAGGCAGACATGTCGGCTCCCATGGCCGCGCAACGGCCCGGAGATCCGTTCCTGGTGGGACGGGGGCTGGTCAAGAACTACGGTGCGCACCGCGCCCTGGCCGGGGTGGACGTCTCGTTCCGGGCCGGCGAAGTGGTCGCGATCGTGGGGCCGTCCGGGTCGGGCAAGACCACGCTGCTGCACGTGATGGCCGGCATCCTGCGCCCGGACGGCGGTGAGGTCCTGCTCAACGGGCACCGCATCGACCAGCTCGGCGAGACCAAGCGCAGCGCGCTGCGCCGCCACGAGTTCGGGTTCGTGTTCCAGCAGGGCATGCTGGTCGGCGAGCTGACCGCGGCGGAGAACACCGCGCTGCCGCTCCTGCTTGCCGGGGCCAACAGGAAGCAGGCCATGGCCGGCGCGCGGGACTGGCTGGGGCGGCTCGGCCTCGGCGGGCTGGAGGACCGGCTGCCCGGTGAGCTCTCCGGCGGCCAGGCCCAGCGGGTCGCGATCGCGCGGGCGCTCGCCCACCAACCGAAGGTGATCTTCGCCGACGAGCCGACCGGCGCGCTGGACACGCGCACCGGGGAGGAGACCACGCAGGCGCTCTTCCACTCTGCCGCCGCCACCAACGCAGCCGTGGTGATCGTGACGCACGACCGCGACCTGGCCGCCAAAGCCGGTCGGGTGGTGGAGATCCGCGACGGACTCATCGCCGGCGGGGTGATGGCGGCGTGAATCCGGTCCAACTAGCGCTGCGGGTGCTGCGCGTGGATTCGCGCAGCCGCCTGTCCGCAGTCCTCACCGCAGCCGGGGTCGCGGTGGCCACCGCGTTGATCCTGTTCCTGGCGACGCTGCCGAACGCCACGGAAGCCCGGATGCAGCGTTCCGCGTGGCAGGAGGGCTCGGCGAACCCGTCCGGCGTGACGATGGCCAGCCGGGACTTCTTCGAGAACGAGACCATCGTGCGGCTGGACGTCTCCGGCGAGGCCGAGCCGGGCAAGGGCGTGCCGGACTACCCCGGCCCCGGCGAGGTGTTGCTGTCGCCGCGGCTGGCCGAACTGGCCCAGCAGCGCCCGGGCGGTGAACTGGCCGACCGGTTCGCCGGCAAGGTGATCGGCACGATCGACGAGGGTTCGCTGAAGTTCCCGGAGCAGCTGGTCGCCGTCGTCGGGCACCCACCGGGCACGCTGGACGCGGAGAAGGCGGACCTGTCCGGCTCGGCGGCGGTCGGCAACAGCGACGTCATGCTGGATGTCCTGGCCGGCGTGGGAATCGTGCTGCTGGCGATCCCGAGCATGGTGCTGGTCGCCTCGGCCGCGCGCCTGACCGCCGCCCGCCGGGAACGCCGACTCGCCGCGCTGCGGTTGGCCGGTGCCACGCCGGGGCAGGTGATCGGCGTGGTCACCGCGGAGACCGCGGTCGCCGCGGTGGTCGGCACCGTCGCGGGCCTGCTGCTGAGCTGGCCGCTGCGCTACCTCGGCATGCACATCCCGTGGGGCGACGGTACTTGGCTGGCCAGCGACTTCACGCCATCAGCGGTCACCGTCGTGCTGCTCGGCCTGCTGATCCCGACGCTGGTCGTGCTGGCCGCGGTGCTGGGCCTGCGGAGGGTCGTCCGGGCGCCGGTCGGCGCGGCGATGAGCCACGCGCGGAAGCGCCCGAAGGCGTGGCGCCTGCTCGCGCTGGTCGCTGCGGGCGGCTTCTTCCTCGTCGGGCTGGCCTCCGCGGACCAGACCGGCGGCATGGGGCTCCTGCTCGCGTCGCTGGCCGCGGTGCTGCTGTCCGCGTCCATCGTCGGCCCGTGGCTGACCGGGGTGATCGGTTCGCTGTTCGCCAAGATGTGGCGGAAGCCGTCGGTGCTGCTGGCCGGCAGGCGGTTGAGCAGCGATCCGCAGGCCGCCTACCGCTCGGTGTCGGGCATCGTCCTGGCGGTGTTCGTCGGGACGATGGCGTTGACGCTGCTGCCCAGCTTCGAGACGTTCGCCGGTGGTGGCCGCTCGTTCAAGGACTCGGTCCTCTACCTGGACGTCCCCACCGCTCAAGCCGTCGATCAGGAAAAGCGCATCAAGGATCAGCTGGCCAGCAGCGGCGCCGGCGCGACGGTTGTGCGCGCCGAGCGGGTCCTCGTGCAGAAGGCGGAGAACGACAGCGCCTCCGGGTTCGTGATCAACTGCCAGGACGCCGCCGCGGTGACCCGTCTCGACGTCGGGGACTGCGCCGGCCCGCCGTCGATCCGGACCCCGGGTGCCCAGGAGCTGCCGAGCTCGGGCTTGCGGGTCCAGGCCTACCCGACGGAGGGCGTCTCCTCCGTCGACGAACTTCCGACGGTCCCGCTGCCCGACGGGGTTCCGGTGCGCCGGTTGGGCGGCAGTCAGGACCCGGGTCTCGACTCCACGGTGCTGATCGACCCGGCGCTCGTCCCCGGGTTCGGCGGTCAGGGGGAATCGACCCTGGCGGTCAGCCCGGCCACCGATGCGGACCGGGAGAAGGTGCGCACGGCGCTCGCGGTGGCTCTCCCGGGGGAGAGCTTCAACAGCCGTGAACTGCGGCTCTACGACCAGCAGACGATCCTCGGCGATCTCAAGCGGGTCACCGCGATCGGGCTCGGGCTGACCGCCCTGCTGGCCGGGTGCAGTGCTGCGATCACGGCGGCCTCGTCGGTGGTCGACCGGCGGCGGACCTTCGCCGCGCTGATCGCCGCGGGTACCCCGGTCCGAATGCTCGGCCGAGCGCTGCGCGCCGAAGCCGCGCTGCCCGCGTTCGTCGCGACGATCGGGGCAGGCGCAGCCGGGATCGCGGTCGCAGCCGGGATCTTCGGGCTGTTCGGCGACGATATGCCGGTGGTCCTCAGCGGCTGGCTGTTCGCGCCGGTGGTGATCGGCATGGTCGTCGCGGTGATCGCGGCTGCCAGCAGCGGTCCGATGTTGCGCCGCATCGGCGCGGAGCGCATCAGCGAGGAGTGACCCAGCGGCGGGTCGGTGTGCGGGCACGGTCGGGAACGGCCGTGCCCGCACTCGCCTTTCCCAGCAAGCTGAGCAGCCCGGACGACTGAGTCCGGACAGGCCAGTCCGGCCAGCCGATCGGTCGGTCCGACGGCTCGCGGGACTGGCCGATCGGCCACCCGGACCGACCACCTGACCGATCCGCCGGCCCCCCTGGAAAAGCGACGCTTGTGGTGTCAAAGGGGAAGGGGCGCAGCCAGCAGAGCGCCGGAAGCCAGGAAGGTCGGGGTCGAAATGTTCACCACCACGTTCACCACGTTGTTCTCCATCGTCGGAGCCGTCCTCGCGGTGGCGGTGCTGCTGCTCATGTCGCTCAGTTCGGTCCTGCCGGACCTGCTGGACCGGTTCTCGGCGCGCCGGAACCCGGACGACGCGGTCACTCCCCGAACGGTTCAGTTCCCAAGCAACGCCGGTTCAGCCGCGCCAGTTCGTCGTAGCGGGGTCGCCGTTTCGGCTCGGGCGACGGGAGGTCACTCGGTGCTCCCCGGCGGGCGCGCTGGCTCGCTTCCTTGCTGACGCTGAACATCGGTCGGGATGCGCTGGTGCGCGGACCGGAGCGCAGCCAGGCCAGCCGGTGCAGGGCCTCGCTGTGGTGGTCGGTGATCGTGACCCGCGCGGAGTCGAACGAGAACAGCACGGCCCGGTTGATCTCGACGATCGCCCGGTCCCGCCACAGGGTTCGTTCGGTCGAGGTGTCCATGCCCAACCGTTCGGCGACGTGCTTGGTGACGCCGTAGGCGTTCTCGTCGGCCAGTCCGCGGGTGCCGATCTCGGTGCCCACGAACCAGGTGTTGAACGGCGCGGCCGGGTACCGGATGCCTCCGATCTCCAGCTGCATGTTGCTGATCAGCGGAACGGTGTGCCAACGCAGTCCCAGCTCGACGAACCAGGGGTGATCCGGATGCTCCAGCGGAACTTCCTGAACCACGTCGCGAGGAACCGTGACCAGCTTGATGCCTTCGTGGGCGGTTTCCACGACCAGCGGCAGGTGGTCGAAGCGGCTGCGCTGGTTCGGCGGTTTCCAGCCCATCCGCTGCACTTCCGCGGTGAAGCCGCTGTAGCGAGCGTCGCCGAGCACCCCGTTGGGCATCGCGTAGCCCGCGTAGCGCACCACCTGTTCGTTCCAGATCCGCGGACCTGGATTTCCCGGGGCATCCGGGGCGAAGACGGT
The DNA here is from genome assembly GCF_040295745.1 of Saccharopolyspora sp. NPDC002686. NCBI lineage: Bacteria > Bacillati > Actinomycetota > Actinomycetes > Pseudonocardiales > Pseudonocardiaceae > Saccharopolyspora > Saccharopolyspora sp. NPDC002686. Next base: position 7,976 of record NZ_JBEOVY010000019.1, on the reverse strand, counting down.
GACCATCGGCTGGATCCGGCCGGCGTTGGTGGCCAGGCGCAGATGTTCGAAGCACTCGCTGGCGATGGCCGAGGCGTTTCGCAGCCCGCGCAGGTCGCGAACTTTCAGCTGACGCCACGGAACTCCGCTGGTGCACCAGCCGCTGTCGCGGAGCGCGACGCGAGCACCGTAGGCGAGTTCAGGACCGGTGTGCCGGTAGGTGCCGGTTTCGGCGATCGAGCGGCGCACGTCGGCGAGCCGTTCGGTCAACGACCCGGCCTTCGGGTGCGCGTCGTGGAAGGCACGCAGGAAGTCCTCGGCGGCCGAGACATCCGTGGCCGAATCCGCCCGGACGAGCGCGGCCGGTGAACCGCCGCCGCTCTCGCCGACCTCGCGCACACCGTCGAGAACCGGCTCCGACGGGCTCTGCTGGATCGGGATCACTTCATCACGGGTAACCGTCACGGGGCGGAAACGTAGTCGCGATCGATGCTTACTCGTCACTCCAGCGGCACTCTTCTTTTCGGTGAACTTCCAGGCCACGATCGTAGCCAAAACCACCGGACGTAAACCTCTTCGTGCGAGTGGCACCCAAACTTGATCGCTCGATCAAGCGAATTGTTATCTGTTGATCTTCAAATTCGGTGCCCACCGACGCGCGGACCAGAGCCGGGCTGCGGGGTCCGGAAAGCGCCAGCCGCACACGTCCAGAACGGCAATGCTGACGGGGTGACCGAGCAGAGCAACCCCACGACGATCTTGAAGCGCATGTACGCGGCTGAAGCCGAGTACCTGTCAGCGGGCGGCCCCGGCCAGGCCGACTTCGAACTGATCGCCGAGCACTTCTCACCCGATGTCGTGCTCCACCAGGCCGAAGCACTTCCCTACGGCGGAATCTGGCGCGGCCACGCGGACTTGGAGCGCTTCTTCATCGCGATGAGCCGGACTTGGGCCGTGTTCGAGTTCGTCGAGCAGGAGTTCGTCGCCTCCGACGAGGCCACCGGGACCGCGGTGGTGCTCACCCAGGTGCGGGCCCGCTCCCGCGCCACCGGCCGCGAGCTCGAATTCCCGATCCTGCAGACCGTCACCGTCCAGGGCGGCCAGATCATCGAGGTCCGGCCGTTCTACTGGGACACCGCAGCGATCGCCGCGGCCTGCACACCCGCTCAGACCGTTGACCCGCCCCAGAGCTGAGCGAGCACCAGCCGAGCAGACAGCGCCGGTGGCCGCGCAGCAGGTTCTCAGGCAGGCGTCCGCACCATGAACACGTCCACCGGGTCCTCGGATTCGAGGGCGAACCCGTGCCGCTCGTACAGCCGCCGGGCCGGACTGCCCTGCAGCACGTTCAACCGGACCAGGGTGCCGTCGCGGTCGCACTGCTCCAGCAGTCGGCGCAGCACTCCGGATCCGATGCCGCTGCCCTGCAAGTGCGGGGCGAGGTAGAAGTGCTCCAGCCAGTGCGCGTCGTCGGCCGGCCGCAGGGCCACGCAGCCGGCGAACCGGCCGTCCACCTCGATCACCTGGGTGCACGCCGGATCGAACCCGTCGCGCAGTCGTTGCCGCACGCGCTGCTCGTCGTACCGTCCGAGCCGCTCCAGATCCGCCCTCAGCACCACGGCGCGCAGTTCCGCCACCGCCTCGACATCCGCAGCCGAAGACGGTCGAACATCCCAGCTCATCACGATCGGCACGCTACTGCGCCCGAGCTAAGCACCCAGGTTCGGCTGGTCGATGATCCAGCGCCAACTGCCGTCCGGCTGTCGGCGGGCCACCTCGACGGTGGCACCGCCACCGGCCAGCAGCACCGAGGTCAACGCCAGATCCCCGTTGCGGACCGGCGGTTGCGCAGCACCGGGCGCGAACTGCGGAGACCCCGCCACGATCTGCTCGTACGCCGCGCGGATCGCCACGTGCCCGACGACGGGCCCGGCCGGCGTGGCCAGGACCGCGTCGGGTTCGTAGAGCTCGACCAAACCGTCGACGTCCCCGGCGTTGAGCCGCTCCAGGACCAGCCTGTTGAGGTCTTCCGGGCACTGCGCACGCTGACGAGCCATCGTCGTCCTCCCTCGCTGATGAGCGGAGGATGCCAGCGGGCTCCGACAGGTCAGATGCGTTCGAAGATCAGGTCGTGGATGACCCGGCCCTCTTCGTGGGCGCGGTTCTCGAACTTCGTGACCGGTCGCCATTCCGGTCGCGGCGCCCAGCCGCCCGGCTCGTCGGCGTAGCGGTTGCGCAGCTGCGACTCGCCCTGGCAGACCTCCATCATCTGCTCGGCGTAGTTCTCCCAGTCGGTGGCCAGGTGCAGCACGCCGCCCGGCTTGAGCCGCGAGGCGATCAGCGCCACGGACTCGGCCTGGACCAGCCGCCGCTTGTGGTGGCGCTTCTTCGGCCACGGGTCGGGGAAGTAGATGCGGACCTCGTCCAGCGAGCCCGGCTCGAGGTGGTCGCGCAGCAGGACGATCGCATCTCCGCGCAGCAGCCGGAGGTTGCTGACCTCGAGCTTCTCGGCGCGGAGCATGAGCTGGGCCAGGCCGGGCTTGTAGACCTCGACGGCCAGGTAGTTGGACTCGGGCTGGGCGGCCACCAGCTGCGAGGTCGTCTCGCCCATGCCGGAACCGATCTCCAGCACCACCGGCGCCGTCCGGCCGAACCAGGACGTCACGTCCAGCGGGCCTTCCGGCAGCGCGGTCACCTCGGTACCCAGCTCGGGCCAGTAGCGATCCCAAGCGCGCTGCTGGCCCACCGTCATCCGCTCGCCTCGCTGGACGTAGCTCACGACGGTACGGCGGAACGGAACCTGCTGGTCAGACGCATTCACGAGGACTCAGTATCGCAAACCGGCCGCCTGCGGAAGCACCGCGGTGCCGGTCACCACGATTCGATCTGCGCGAGCATCGCCACCAGCCCGGTGACGCCCCGGACCGGGATCGCGACGGGCTCGGGGTCGCGGTGCGCGGGCACCACGTTCAACCAGCCGTTGTGCTCGTCGGTGAGGGCCACGGTCGTCGGCATCTGCATCGGGGCCCGGTCCGATGGCGCGTACTCCCAGTACCCGGCTTCACCGGCGCCGGCCCAGGGCACGAACACCCAGCCCGGGCGGGAGCGCAGGACCGCGTGCACCTCGTCCTCGACCGCGAACGCCGCCTCGCGCGACGGGAGCTCGCCGCGGTCCAGCGCGCGCAGCCACCACGGCGCGGGCAGCCGCCGCTTGGCGCCGTGCAGCTTGCGGAACAGTTCGAGCACCTGCCGCTCGGGCGCGGTGTGGATCCAGCTGCGGCGCAGCGAAGCGGGCTTGGCCGCCTCCAGCGCCGGTGGGTGGGCTTCTGTCGCCAGCGACCACTCGAGTCGTGGCACCGGCTGGAGCTGCACGTCATCCGCCGCGCGCCCCTGACCGCTCTGGATGACCGAGCCTTCGTTCGATCGCACCATTTGGCCCACCCTTCTGCTGTTGAGAAAGTTGCGAGCCGCCAACTCGCCCTCGACCAGCTCATGCCCCCAAGCAACGCTGGTTCGGGACAGTCCCTACTCAATGCATTACCACAACGAACGCGTTCAATGACAATATGTAGTCAACTGTGTCCTAATTCATATGCTTCGGAACCGCTGGGGTGGAGAGATGGCTGACCAAACGATCCAACGGGTCGAGATCGATGGCGGCGTCGTCGTCGGCGTCGACAGCTCCGCGTCCTCGCTGCGAGCGCTCGTCCTGGCCGCGGAGGAAGCCAGACGCCGCAACGCCGCGCTGCACGTGGTGCGCGCCTGGAGCCTGCGGACCGCCCCTCGTCCGGCGGACTGCCCGCCGAGCGTGATGCCGAGCATGGACGAGTTCCAGGAAACGGTCCGGGCGGACACCGAACGCCTGGTGGACGAGAAGCTCGGCGACCACAGCGACCTCCGGGTGGAGTTCCACATCGTCCACTCGCCGTCCCCCCAAGCGCTGCTCTCCGCATCGAAAGGAGCGGATCTCCTGGTCGTGGGTCATCGAGGCCGAGGGGGCTTCGCCGGTCTGATGCTCGGCTCGGTGGCCGAGCAGTGCGTCCGCCACGCGGCCTGCCCGGTCCTGGTGGTCCGCCCCAACGTCTGACCCCGAGCCGGCGCGAAGAACTCCTGGAAAGCACAGGGCCCGGGCCATCCCCCGAATGACAGCCCGGGCCCTCCCCCGTCCCGACCGCCGGCGCCCCCGAGCGCTGCTGCAGTCGGTCGATTTCACTTGTGCTCACCAGCCGCGCCATCGCCGGACCCCGCTGGAATGTCCATTGAGGACTTTCCAGATCTCGGTGATCTTGCACGTCGCACGGGCGACGGCAGCAGCTCGATCTTGCCGTCGATCCTATCGGTTGACGTGATCAGACTCTCGGCCGGGCCGGGTAACGTTTTGCTATCCGCCGCCCAGCTGGGCATTTCCAGAGTTGATCATGGTGGGTTCCGACGAGATCGATCAGCGCTGGTCAGGCGTCCCGGCGCTGCACGACGACCAGCGAGACCACCCAGATCGCGAGCACGACGCCCGCGAAGTACCCCAGCGAACCCCACGGCCCCAGCGGCATCCCGTCGCCCCCGCTGGCCAGGAAGTTGCTGGCGTGGTTGAACGGCATCCACTTCTGGACGTCCTCGCCGATCGTCGGGATCATGCCGACCAGGTTCTCCAGCAGCAGCGACCAGATCAGCAGCAGCGTCACCGCGCCAGCGGTCTGCCGCAGCAGCGCGCCGACGGCGACCGCCAGCACCGCGCCGATCGCGAACACCAGACCGACACCGGCGACCATCCGCCAGTCGTCCGCAGTGGCCAGCGCCAGATCCGCGTTGGGCGACAGCAGGTTCGACACACCCCACGATCCGAACGCCGCGATCTCGCCGAGCACCAGCGCCACCAGCGCGACCAGCACCGTCTTGGCGGCCAGCGCGGCAGTGCGGTTCGGCACCGCGAGGAAGGTCGAGCGGATGGTGCCGAAGCGGTACTCGGTGGTGATCGACAGCGTCGCCAGCACCAGCACCACCATCAGGCCGAACTGGTGGCCGACCTGCGTCATCGACACCGTCATCTGGTCCAGCTGGGACGCGAACAGGCCGGCGAACCCGATGGTCAGCGCCAGGACGAGCGCGGAGCACCACCACGCCGAGCGGGTGGAGAAGAGCTTGATCCGTTCCACGGCGAGCAGGGTCATCGGGCCACCCCCGGAGCGATCGGCGCGTTCGCGGGCGCACCGAGATTCGTCTGGTATTCCACGGAATCGCTGGTCAGCTGCATGAAAGCGTCTTCCAGCGAGCTGCGCTGCGCGGTCAGCTCGTGCAGCACGATCTGGTGCTGCGCGGCGAGCTCACCGATCTGCTCGGTCACGGCGTCGTCGATCACGAGCGTGTCGTTGCCGGTGGCGCGGGCGCTCAGGCCCTGCGCGGCGATCAGCTGCTGCAGGTCGGCAGCGCGCGGTGAACGCACGAGCACGGCCTGCGAACCGGCGTTGTCCACGAACTGCTGGGTGCTGCACTGCGCGATCAGCTCACCGCGGCCGATCACCACGAGTTCTTCGGCCGTCAGCGACATCTCCGACAGCAGGTGGCTGGACACGAAGACGGTGCGGCCTTCGGCGGCCAGGCCCTGCATGAACCGCCGGATCCAGTGGATGCCCTCCGGGTCCAGGCCGTTCACCGGCTCGTCGAACAGCAGGATCTTGGGGTCGCCGAGCAGCGCGCCCGCGATGCCGAGCCGCTGCGACATGCCGAGCGAGAACCCTCCGGCGCGGCGGCCCGCGGCGTCCTCGAGGCCGACCATGCCGAGCACCTCGTCGACCCGCTTCTGCGGAATCCCGTTGGACTTGGCCAGCCAGCGCAGGTGGCTGCGCGCCGAGCGGTTCGGGTGCACCCACTTGGCGTCGAGCAGCGCACCCACGGTGCGCAGCGGGTTCTTGAGGTCCTGGTAGCGCTTGCCGTCGATGCGGACTTCGCCCGCGGTGGGGCGGTCCAGGCCGAGAATCATCCGCATGGTGGTGGACTTGCCGGCTCCGTTCGGGCCCAGGAAGCCCGTGACCTGGCCTGGCTTCACCGTGAACGACAGGTCGTTCACCGCGACTTTCGAGCCGTAGCGCTTGGTGAGGCCGATCGCCTCGATCATGATCACTCCTGTTGCCGAGGACAACGCTGGTCGGCCCTCTCCGGACCGCAGATCCAGATTGCCCGCTCGGCGGATGAGCCCGCATCGGACCGGCGTATCGACTTGGGGTCAGACCCAGGTCGTAGTCCACCCCTGACCACAGGATGACCCGCTGACCAGGCGGAAGATCAAGATCTCGGGCGGGTTCGTCAGCGGAACCAGCGGTCGAGGACGGCGGGCAGGCCGTCCTCCGCGACCGGACCGGCGACCTCGTCGGCCGCCGCCCGGACCAGCTCCGGGCCCTGGCCCATCGCCACGCCGTGCGCAGCCCACCGCAGCATCTCGATGTCGTTGCCCCCGTCACCGGCGGCGAAGGTGTCCTCGCCGGGCACGCCCAGCTCGGCGCGCAGCTTCTCCAGCGCGGATCCCTTGGACACGCCCTTGGGCGTCACGGTCACCCACGGTTCGTAGTGGTCCAGCGTGAAGGTGCACGACGGCAGTTCGACGCCGGCGAGGCGCTCTTCGAGTTCATCGGGGCTGTGACCGATCCAGCTGGCGATCAGGCGCGGCACCCGGAGCGCGGCCAGCTCGTCCACTGTGGCCAGTCGCTGTTCGCCTTCCAGCTGGTTCGGCGGGAATTCGGCGGTGACCAGGTTGCCGACGCCGAGGTTCTCGGCGGCGAAGATCGCGCCCGGCAGCCGGGCGGACAGCTCCGCCAGCACCGGCGCGAGCTCGAAGGTCTCCGTCGACACCGCTTCCCTGGCGGCCACGTCCACCAGCACCGCACCGTTCGAGCACAGCGCGAAACCGCTGGTCAGATCCAGTTCGTCGAGCACCGGAACAGTGCCGAGCACGGTGCGGCCGGTCGCGATGACGACCTGGCTGCCGGCGTCGATCGCGCGGTGCACAGCGGCTTTGACGGCTGCCGAGATGTGCCCGGTGTCCGGGTTCAGCAGGGTTCCGTCGACGTCGAGGGCGATCAGTCGGGGCTTCCACGCGGCGTCGGTCACCCGGGCAGGTTATCCGCCGGAACGGGCGTTGTGGCTGGTTGGAGGCGAAGTTCACGCCTCGCCGGGTTTGACCAGGCCGGTCTCGTAGGCCAGCACCACCGCCTGCACCCGGTCCCGGAGGTCCAATTTGGACAGAATGCGGCCGAGGTGGGTCTTCACGGTGGCCTCGGACAGGAACAGCTTGCCCGCGATCTCGGTGTTGGACAGGCCCTTCGCGACCAGCACCAGCACCTCGCGCTCCCGCTCGGTCAGCGCGTCGAGCACCGACGCGTCGCGCAGCTCGCCGCCGCCGTCGCCGAGGAACCGGTCGAGCAATCGCTTGGTGACGCTCGGCGACACCACCGCGTCGCCGCTGGCCACCGAGCGCACCGCGCTGACCAGGTTCTCCGGCGGGGTGTCCTTGAGCAGGAAGCCGCTGGCCCCGCTGCGCAGCGCCGACAGCGCGTACTCGTCGAGGTCGAAGGTGGTCATGACCAGGACTTTCGCGTCATCGGCCGCGACGATCCGGCGGGTCGCCTCGACGCCGTCGAGCACCGGCATCCGCACGTCCATCAGCACGACGTCCGGGCGCAGTTGCGCGGCGAGCTCGACGGCGTCCGCGCCGTTGCCCGCCTCGCCGACGACCTCGAGGTCCTCCTGCGCGTCGAGCACCATCCGGAACCCCATGCGCATGAGCTCCTGGTCGTCCACCAGCAAAACCCGAGTCATGCCCCAGACCGTAGCCGTGCCCCTCGCACCGGGCGGTCCGGGTGGCTCCGCCGACCCGCAGTTTCAATTGAAACTGTGATCCGCCGTGCCTGGGATTTACAGTTTCAATTGAAACTGCACACCCGGGCGTGTCGGGACCCCGGCGTGTCGGGACCTTCAACTGGATCGGCACCATGGGGAGGGGGCAGCTG
>NZ_JBEOVY010000018.1:0-39592 GCF_040295745.1 Saccharopolyspora sp. NPDC002686 | reverse complement strand
CACCGCGTTGACCAGCGCGGCTTCGGTGAGGCGCACCGGTGACCAGCAGACCGCGTTGATCGTGCCCGGCTTCCAGGTCCGGGCTTCTTCCGGCGATCGCTTCCTCGTCGAGGCCAAGGCCGACCCGGGCCACGAGGTCATCGTCGGAGCGGTGCGCACACCCGGGGTCGGCTGGGTCGTCATGGTCGGTCTCGGCGGGATCTTCGTCGAGTTGTTCGCCGACGTCTCGTTCGGCATCGCCCCGCTGACCGCGTCGGACGTGACCGAGATGCTGTCGGAGCTCAAGGGATCCGCGCTGCTGAACGGGGCGCGTGGCGGGGTCCGGGCCGACCTCGACGCCCTGGTGGCGCTGGTCCTCCGGCTCGGCGGCGAAGGCGGGTTGCTCTCGGCACTGCCGCCGGAGGTCGTCGAGGTCGATCTCAATCCGGTCATCGTCGACGCCGAGCAGGCGGTCGCGGTCGACGCGCGGATGGTCCTCGACGCGGGATCCGAGGCAGGACGCGGCACCGGAAGGCACGCCGCGGACGGCACCTTCGAGCGCCTGTTCCGTCCCAGCAGGATCGCGGTGCTGGGCGCGAGCGGGAGCGGGTCGAACATCGCCAACCGGTACATCGCCGGACTCCGGCGGGCGGGCTTCTCCGGGACGGTGATCCCGATCCACCCCTCGGCCGAGCGGATCGAGGGGGTCCCTGCGCAGCGCTCGCTGCGGGAGGTGGCCGAACCGGTCGACTACGCCTACGTCGCGCTTCCTGCCGAGGCAGTCGCGGACGCGTTGACCACCGATCCCGGCAAGCTCGCGTTCGCCCAGATCATCAGCAGCGGCTTCGGCGAGGTATCCGGGGGAGTCGAGCTCGAACGAGACCTCGTGCAGCGGATGCAGGTGCAGGGCACGCGGGTCATCGGCCCGAACTGCCTCGGGATGCACAGCTCCGCGGCGCGGGTCAGCTTCATCCCGGACCCGCCGCTCGACCCGGGCGGCGTCGCCGTCATCTCGCAGAGCGGCGGCCTCAGCGTCGACGTGCTGCGGCTCGGCGCAGCACGCGGGATCGCCTTCCACAGCGTCACCAGCATCGGCAATTCCTCCGATGTGGACGCTGCCGAGCTCGTCGAATTCATGCTCGACGCCCCGGACGTCGGCGTTGTCGGCATGTACCTGGAGTCGATCGCGGCGGCGCGCTCGATCCTGGACCTGCTCGCCCGACGGGGCTCCGACAAGCCGGTCGTGCTCCTCGCCGGAGGACGCAGCGCGGCCGGATCACGGGCGGCGACGAGCCATACTGGCGCGCTCGCGGGCAACCACCGGCTCTGGCCGGCAGTGTGCCGGCAGGGTGGTATCGCACTGACGGACACGCTCGACGAGTTCCTCGACGTGCTGCTGGCATTCGTGACCGTCCAGGTCGTCGGCCCGCCCCCGGCCGCACGAGACGCGGTCCTCTTCGGCAACGGCGGCGGTGCCAGCGTGCTCGCCACGGATGCGCTGGCACGGCACGGGTTCTCCGTCCCACTCCTGCCGGAGCGGGTGGTCGAGCGGATCGAGTCACTCGGCCTGCCACCCGGGAACGGCCTGGCGAACCCGATCGACACACCGGCGGGCACGCTCGCGGTGGGCGGCGGCACCATCGCCGGAGACCTGCTGTCCATCGTGCTGGAAGAGGCACCGCCGGCCATCCTCATCACCCACCTCAACGTAGGCATCATCCAGCGGAACCTGGCCGAGCGGTACGGCGATGTGACCGGCACGATCATCCGCAGCATCGCCGAGGCCCACGCCCGCACCGACGCGGCGACCCAGCAGTACCTCGTGCTCAAAGGCGACGGGCGGCCGGACATGGACCAGGCCGTCGCCGAATACACGCGCCAGGCGCAGAAACTCGGCTTGCCCGTCTTCCGCTCGGTGGACGAAGCCGGCCGGGTCGCGCGGTCTCTCATCGAGTTCCAGCAACGTCGAGCCGCGCTCGTCGGCACCGCCACCGCGTGAACGACCGGGAAGGGCGAATCCACGACATGACCACCGATCACGAAATCCGGCACGCCGAGCGGCGCGCGCACGCACTGGCGATGGGCGGCGAACGCAAGCTGGCGGCCCGGGCCGCGAAAGGCGAGCTCAACGCCAGGGAACGAGTCGCCCGGCTCTTCGACGCCGATTCCTTCCGCGAAACGGGACTGTTCGCGACGTCGAACATCGACGCCGACCAGCACGTGACCCCCGCCGACGGGAAGGTGACCGGCACCGGGCTCATCACGGGGCGCCGCGCCGGCGTCATCGCGTACGACTTCACGGTCAAGGGCGCGTCCTCCGGAGCCGTCAGCAACAAGAAGATGGGGCACCTCAAGGACCTGACCGCGCGCAGCGGGATGCCGCTGGTCTACCTGGCCGAGTCGACCGGCGTGCGGATGCCCGACGTCATGGGAGGGACCGGGCTCGGCAACGCCGACGACCGGACGCGGTTCCTGCGCCGCCGCACCAATCCGTGGGTGTCGGCGGCATTCGGGTACTCCTTCGGTTCGGCTGCCTGGCACACCGTCAGCTCGGACTTCGCGGTGATGCGCAAGGGCGCGATCATGGCCGTCTCCAGCCCGGGGCTGGTCGGCCGAGCGACCGGGCAACAGGTCGACGGGCAGGAGCTCGGCGGCTGGAAACTGCACTCCGAGGTCACCGGATTCGCCGATGCGGTCGCCGATACCGATGAAGAGGCGATCGACCTCGTGCGCCGTTTCCTGAGCTACCTCCCGTCGCACAACGACGAAGCGCCGCCGATCGCACCGGTGCCGGAAGGCTCAGCCGACCGCGGCGCGCAGTTGCACGACATCGTGCCCGACGAACGCACGAAGGTGTACGACGTGCGCAAGGTCATCGAGGTCATCGCGGACCTGGGGAGCGTGTTCCCGGTCAAGGAGCGGTACGGCAAGTCGCTGGTCACCGCGTTGTGCCGGATCAACGGCCAGTCGGTCGGGGTCATCGCGAACAACCCGATGTTCAAGGGCGGCGCGATCGACGCGGCCGCGTGCGCGAAGGCGACCAGCTTCATCGTGCTGTGCGACTCGTACAACATCCCGCTGGTCTTCCTCGTCGACCAGCCGGGATTCCTGATCGGAGTCGACGGCGAGCGCAGCGGCATCGTCGGCAAGGTCATCAACTGGATGAACGCGCTGTCGCTGGCGACCGTGCCGAAGGTGACGGTCATGATGCGCAAGAACTACGGGCAGGGCTACGTCAACATGGGCGGGGCCTGGACGGCCGACGCCACGGCCGCGTGGTGGACCGCGGAAGTCAGCTTCATGGACCCGCGCTCGGCGGTCGGGGTGGTGCACGGAATCGATGCGGCGGCGGACCCGGAGCTCTACGAGCGGCGGTTGGCCGAGATGGCGAAGGAATCGACCGGCTACGACGTCGCCCGGGTCTACGGCGTGCAGGACGTGATCGACCCCGCGGACACCCGCGAGTTCATCCTCGGTGCTCTCGAGGACAACGCGCTGAACCGCACCGGCGGGGTCGGCGAGCACCACCTCAGCAATTGGCCCACGAGCTACTAGGCGGGTGAAGATGGTTCGGCAATTCCCCCGGCGACTGCTGGTCGCGAACCGAGGCGAGATCGCCCGCAGGATCATCGCGACCGCCCGGCGCCTCGGCGTCGGCACCGTCGCGATCCACCACGGCGTCGACGCCGAGCTGCCCTACGCGGCCGAAGCCGACATCGCCCGGGAGATCACCGGGGAGCAGCCAGTCGGCGCATATCTCGACATCGATCAGATCGTCCGCATCGCGGTGGAGTCGGGAGCCGATGCGGTCCACCCCGGATACGGTTTCCTCGCCGAGAACGCCGGATTCGCCCGCGCAGTCGTGGACGCGGGGCTGACGTGGGTCGGTCCCGACCCGGAAGCGATCACCGCGATGGGCGACAAGGTCGAGGCGCGAAACCGCGTCGCGGCCACCGGTGTCCCGGTCAGCGGTGGTGCCGGGGCAGCGCTGACCGATGCTGCCGAGGCGGTCGCGGAGGCCGAGCGCATCGGATACCCGGTCATGGTGAAGGCTGCCGGCGGTGGCGGCGGAATCGGCATGACGATCGCCCGCGACGCCGGATCGGTGCGCGACGAGTTCGACCGCACGCAGGCGATCGCGGCGCGCAGCTTCGGGTCCGACCGGATCTTCCTCGAGCGGTTCGTCGAATCAGCCCGGCACGTCGAGGTCCAGGTCCTCGGCCTGGCGGACGGAACGATCCTCACCTTGGGCGAGCGGGACTGCTCGGTGCAGCGGCGCCACCAGAAACTCGTCGAGGAGTCCCCGGCGTCGGGCCTCGACCCGCTCGTCCGGCAACGGCTGCACGATGCGGCGAAGAGCGCGGCCCGTGCGGTCGGGTACCGCAACGCGGGCACCGTGGAATTCCTGGTCGACACGCGGACGCAGGACTTCGTCTTCCTGGAGATGAACACGCGGATCCAGGTCGAGCACCCCGTGACCGAGATGACGCACGGCGTCGATCTGGTGGAGCAGCAGCTGAGCATCGCCGTCACCGGTTCGGTCACCACGGGGTTCGCGCCCCACCAGCGCGGGCACGCGATCGAGTTCCGGCTCTGCGCCGAGGACCCGGTGCGGTTCTTCCCGAGCCCCGGACCGATCGAGCGGTGGGAAGTGCCGAGCGGGGACGGGATCCGGGTCGACGCCGGATACCGGGCCGGGCTGGAGATCACCCCGCACTTCGACTCGCTGATCGCCAAGATCTGCGTGTACGCCGAGGACAGGGACCGCGCGCTGGAGCGCGCGCGGGAAGCGCTCGACGGGGTCGCAGTCGGGCCGCTGCGCACCAACCTGCCGTTCCTGCGAGAGCTCGTCGACAGCCCCGAGTTCGCTGCCGGTGGGTATGACACGAACATCGTCGCGGCCGTCACCAGTCGTGCCGCGGCATCAACAGGGAGGTAGGGCAGTGGCGGAAACGATCAATGCGGACATGGGTGCCAACGTCTGGAAGGTCCTGGTCTCCGCGGGCGACCCCGTCGAACCGGACACGACGGTCGTGGTGCTCGAGTCGATGAAGATGGAGATCCCCGTCCTCGCCGAATGCGCCGGTGACGTCACGGCTGTCCACGTCAAGGAGGGGTCGACGGTCAACGCCGGCGACCCGCTGATCGACATCGAGGAGCCGTAGGCAACCGATGAGGAACCTGACCACCGAACGGAAGGCGGGCGTGCGATGAAGCTCAAGGTCGATGCGGGCAAGTGCTGCGGGTCGGGGCAGTGCGTCCTGGCCGCGCCAGAGGTGTTCGACCAGGACGAGGACGGCATCGTGGTCCTGCTGGTCGACGAGGTCGGTGAAGAGGCGGTCGCCGACGTCAACGAGGCGGTCTTCTCCTGCCCGACGGCCGCCATCGAGATCGTCGAGCCCTGACCACCATGACCGGCAAGCCGATACGCCGCGTCGTGATCGCCGGGGCGGGCCAGGGCGGGGTGCACGCGGCGTCGAGCCTCCGGCGGCTCGGCTACACCGGCGAGCTGACCCTCGTCAGCGCCGAGTCCTGTCCGCCGTACCAACGGCCGCCACTGTCGAAAGCGTTCCTGCTGGATGCGGACCCGGCACTGGTCGAGCTCCACGACCCGGCGCACTACGAATCGATCGGCGCGACGCTCGTGCTCGGGGACCCGGTGACCGGCGTGGACCTCGCCTCCCGCGAGATCTCATCGGCATCCGGCACGACGACGCCGTACGACCACCTCGTGCTGGCCACCGGCTCCCGCCCGCGATCGATCAGCGAACTTCGCGGACTGCGCAACGTCTTCCACCTGCACGACCGGAGCGACTCGACCGCACTGGGAGGCCGTTTGCGCGATGCGCGCTCGATGTTGTTGATAGGCGGTGGATTCATCGGGTTGGAGATCGCGACAGCGGCCATCGACCTCGGTTGCCAGGTCACCGTCGTGGAGCGCATGCCGTCGATCCTGGAACACGCGGTACCACCGCAGGTCGCCGATTTCCTGCTGCGGAAGCATCGGGAACGCGGCGTCGAGTTCCACTTAGGACGATCGGTGGTCACCTGGACCGCTGAGGACGATCGGCTCGAGTCGATCACGACTGAGGACGGGACGCGGATTTCGGCGGACCTCGTGGTCGTCGGGATCGGCTCAGCACCGTCGACCGAACTGGCCGAGCAGGCCGGGCTGGTGGTGGACGGCGGGGTCGTGGTCGACTCCCGACTGCGAACGTCCGACCCGCACGTGAGCGGAATCGGCGACTGCGCGCGGTTTCCCCTCGACGGTCGGCTGGAACGGCTCACCTCCGTCCAGCACGCCATGGATTCGGCTCTGCACGTGGCCGAGCAGATCGTCGGTCAGGACGTGCCGTACCGACCGGTCCCGTGGTTCTGGACCGACCAGGCCGGGGTGAAGGTGCAGATGGCAGGCGTCCCGCGGGCCGAGTACGACCGCACCGAAGTCACCACGGGCCCGGCGGACGGGCGGTTCGCGATCCGGTGCTTCCGCGGCGATCGGTTCGTCGGTGGGACGACCGTGGCGATGCCGGCCGAGCACGTGAAGATGCGCCGGGAACTGGCGGCCGAGCTCGCGCCGTCGCGGTGACCGGCCAAGGCACGACCACGGCGGTCGACCCGCTTCACCAGCACCGAACGAACCGACGCGAGGCGAACGATCTCCGGTCACCCGCGCCCAAGAGAGGTAGAGCCATGCACATCCGATCCAACGACTCGACTGATCCCCAGGCTGCTCTCGCCCGGCCCAACCGCCGCACCGTGCTCCGGATGGCCGGAGCGTCGGTTCTCGCCGCCGGTGCGAGCACCCTGCTCAGCGCGTGCGGCGATGGCTCGTCGGGTTCGTCGGCCACCGGCACAGCCGCGGGCGCTGCGCCGCAGCCGACGCCCTTCCGCGTCGCCACGGCACCCGGCGACAACTACTTCATCGACGCGGTCAACCTCGACCAGCAGCACTACGGCAAGTACAACCTGGAGGTGCCGAAGTTCTTGCACCCGTCCAGCGGCGTCCAGGGGATGCAGTTGCAGACAGCCGGCCAGATCGACGGGCAGATGCAGGACACGCTGCTCACGATGACGACCTTCGCCAATTCCAGGCCGGGGGACCGGCCCGTCATCATCGGCATGCGCATTCCCGAAACGACCTACTCGATCGTGGTCAACAAGGGGCAGTGGCCGTCCGATTCGGCGAGTTTCGCCGAGAAGATGGCGTCCTTGAAGGGCAAGACCGTTGGCGTCACAGCGATCGGCGCCGGGGCCGACAAGCAACTCCGGCTGGCCCTGCAGCAGGCGGGAATGTCCCCTGGGGACATCACCCCGCTCGCCGTCGGGCAGACCACCCCGGCCATCGCCCAGATGAGCGCCGGCAAGATCGACGCCTACGTCGGCATCACGTTCGCCACCGCGCGCCTGATGGCAGCGCAGACCGGTGGCGAGGTGCTCGTCGACTTCAACACCACCGGCGTTCCGGAGCTGCTCAGCAAACAGCAGGTCGACGTGCTCATCGCCCGCGAGGACTACGCGAAGTCGAACGCGGACGCGTGCAAGGCGTGGCTCGCCGCGCAGTGGGAAGCCAAGGACTGGATCTTGGCCAACCGGGACGAGGCGGCCGAGCTGCTGAACTCCGACAGCTTCGACGGGCGAGGCCTGGACGTCTCGAAGCAGTACATCCAGCACTTCGCCGAGGACGTCGTGCCGAAACTGCAACCGCAGTGGAAGGTCACGAGGGACGCGATCGATCTGATGATCGAGGTCGCGGTGCGGACCGGCGCCGTCCAGCAGGGGCAGATCAGCTACGAGACCCTGGTGGCCGATTTCGCCCGAGCATGATCGCGTGGACGCGGCCCGGACCTGCGCTGATCTGCGGAAGTCGCCGTCGTGAACAGTCACCGGGCCCATCACCGGCCACAGTGGACGATCACACCGGTATGAGATTTCGGTGGCCGACGTTCGCCGTCCCCCGCACAACCGGCGAGCCTTCTCGTCGCAGCCCTAGGGCGCTAGGACCCGTCCTGCGGCGAGCACGGATGCCAGACCACCACCGAGCACTACGGCCGAGGCGGCGACGACGGGTGCGCGCCGGGTCCATGCGTGCAGCGCCGGCGAGTCGGACGCGCGGGCCAGGAGTTCGTCGCGACCGCGGAGCACGATCAGGCCGACGGTGGTCAGGGTCAATGCCATGCCGAGTCCGAACGCGGCCACCATCATCGCCGCAGCTGCGACCCTGCCGGTGAGCAGCCCGCTGAGCAGGACGAGGAATGCCGACGGCGAGGGGAGCAGACCGCCGGAGGTACCGAGAAGCACTATGCCGCGCCAGGTGAGCAGGGACTTGCCAGGTAGAACGTGCCCGTGCCCGTGCCCGTGCCCGTGCCCGTGCCCGTGCCCGTGCGTGTGGCCTCGGTTGCTCAGGTGGCGCCGGAGAAGCCCCACCCCGACTCCCACCACGACCAGCGCAGCGATCAGCTGCAGCCAACTCGTCAGCGCCGCGATGTCCGGGGCGTTCTCGCTGGCGAGCCACCATCCGACGGCGAGCACGGCGACGGACGCGGTGTGCATCGCGGCGACGATCACGCCCAGCCACACAGCGTCCCGTGCCCGTCCGCGCCCGCCCACGAGGAAGCCGGCAGCGAGCGTCTTCCCGTGCCCCGGGGCGCATGCGTGAAAAGCTCCCACCGCAGCTGCGACGAGGAGCGCCAGGGGCAGCACGATGCGGTGCTCCAGCAGCGCGGAAAGATCCGTGGTCCAGACGTTGAACGGCTCCTGCGTCCCGGCCGCCGCACGCGAGTCGGTGCTGCTGGACGGGCCGAGCGCGATGGCCCGGGTTGGCTCGTCGGCCGTGTGCAGACCGCCACCGCCCGAATCCGTGACGGAGATCGTGCGGTAGTTCGGGTCGGCGCCGTTCAGCGCGGTGATGGTCACGGCGACCGTGGTCACCGGATTCGGGCAGAGGTAGTGGAGGTGGGCGCCGTCCTGGGCGAGGCGCTCGGTGTCCGCGTGCTCCAGGGGACAGGACTGGCCGTCCTGGCTCAGCCGGATGTGCGAGCCGAAGTACTGCGCCTCCGACGTGTGGGCCGCGTCGACTTCCTTGCGGAGTACGGCCAGGTCGTCGTTCGCGGCAGACCAGGTGACCTCGACCGCGGTTCCGTCGGCGGCGATCCTGGCTACCGGAGGAGTGCCGAAGGGGTGTGCGTCCGCCGGGCCGGCGAGGCCCAGCAACGTTGTCAGCCCGAGCGCGCCGGCGAGGAGGAAGCGAGCGGCTTTTGAGCGGACTTGGCTGATGTGCACGGTGTTGTTCCGATCAGGAGTGCCCTGCGGGCTGCTGCCCGTGGTGGGGGAAGCAGCCCGCAGGGTTGGGTGTGTCGATTGGCTGGTCAGCCGCGGTGGCCGGTCAGTGCCGGGCAGCCAGGGCGTGGATCGTCCCGTCGTCGGTGAGGGCGAAGATGTAGTCACCGCTGACGGAGAGCGCTGACGTCACTGCGGCGCCGAGGTTGTACTCGGACAGCAGCTTGCCGGTGGCGCGGTCCAGGACGACCAGGCGGCCGTCGCGGGTGCCCGCGTACACCAGGTCCTTGGTGACCAGGGCGTGCATCGCGGGCGAGTTGAGGTCCCCGGTGCACCCCACGGGACTCCTGCCGGGCTGGTAGCCGACTTTGGTCTCCCACAGCGGCTTGGACGGGTCGGCCGCGCTGGTGTCGTAGGCGCGGATGACGCCGTCGCGGCTGGCGATGTAGGCGGTGGTGCCCCAGATCGCGGGGCTGGTCAGCGGGGCGGGGCCGCTCTCGCCGCAGCCGCTGCCACCGCCCAGCGGTGCCTGCCACTGCACCGCACCGGTGCTGAGGTCGTGCCCGCGGACGCCGCTGTTCGTCATCGTCACCAGCTGCGGGTCCCCGTTGGCCGGGTCGGTCAGGGCCGGGGAGGAGTGGCTGGCGATGTCGCCGTTGGTGTCCTTCACCCACAGCTGGCCGCAGGTCGCGAGGTCCACGGCGACCACCGTGTTGCTGGAACCGGTGTGCAGGTAGGCGATGTCGGAGCCGGGCTGGCGGACCGCCGTGCTGTGGAACTGGCCCCAGCTCGTCGCGCCGTTGAAGCCGCCCAGCAGGTCGCCGGTCCTGGCGTCCCGGCACTGGACCTTGTTCCAGTTCTGGTAAACGGCGACGGAGCGCGGCTCGGCGTTCAGGTCGAAGACGGTGACCGGACCACCGGCGCGCCCGTAGCGGCGCACGGTGTTGCCGTGCTGCTGCTCGTCCTCGATCTTCTGCCAGACGACGTGGCCGTCCTCGGCGTCCAGAGCGTAGATCCGGCCGACGGCGGTGGTCAGGTAGACCTTGCCGTCGTGGTAGGTCGGCGCCGACTCGGCATCACCGTCCAGGTACGTGCGCCAGAGCTCGCGGCCGGACTTGATGTCGTAGGCGAGCATCATGTGGTTCGGCGAGTCGAACGCCCTGGAGGAGACGATCACCTTGCCGCCCACCACGACTGAACCGTTGAGGTTGAACTGCTCGCCGGTGTTGGCCGCCCACTGCAGGTCGAGCTCGGTGCCCGGGTCGTCGGCGCTGGCGGAGCGCCCCGCCTCGTCGCGGCCCTGGCGCAGCCAGTCCTGCCCGGTCTTCGGCTCGGCGATCTTGTCCTCGGGCACCACGGTGAAGGTGTTGGTGACGGTGGGCCACGCCTTGCCGCGGGTGTCGACCGCGGTCATCTCAGCCGTGTAGGTGCCCGGCTGCATACCGGGGAGGTCGTCGCTGATCCGGGTCCAGGAGGTCCGGGCTTCCGGGCAGGGCTCCGGGGTGCCGCCGGGGGAGGTGTAGCAGTTCTCGATACCGGTCTTGCGGACCTCGGTACCGAACTTCATCTGCTCCTTGTGCCAGGCGATTTGGCCGCGCGAGTCGCGGATGGTCAGCGAGGCCGTGGCCGGGGTGCGACCGGCGTCCTCGGTGTACAGCTCGATCGGGATTCCGGTGCTGTTGCCGTGCACACTGCCCTGGGCGGGGCTCACCAGCCCGACCGCGTCGCGGACGTCGAACTGGCGGTGGGTGCCCATCACGTAGCCGGTGTCCTCGTTGCGCCTCGTGCTCGGGTCGTCGTAGATGCCCTTGAAGTCGAGGATCTTGAAGTCCGCGCGAGCACCGTCGATGCCGTACTCGCCTTGGTTGTTGACCTCGACCGAACGGTCGAAGGCACCACGGCGGTACTCCGCCTGCTGGTTGTGGCCCGCGGCGAAGAACCGCACGTCGTACTTGGACAGCTCGTCGATGGTCGGCTGCATGCCGGCCCCCGGACCCCACCGGGTGAACAGCGAGCGGTGTGCGAAGACCAGCACCTGCTTGCCGACCGCGTGGCGCTTGAGGTCCTCGCGCAGCCAGTCCAGCTGCGGATTCAGGCCGCTGGAGTCGTAGTTGTCCTCGAGGACGACGATGTGCCGGCCGTTGCGGTCGAAGCTGTACCACTCCGGGCCGAGGTTGCGGCGGTAGTACTCCATGCTGCCGCCATAGCCCTGGGAGGTGGCGGTGCCGCCGACGTCGTGGTTTCCGACCACGGGGTAGAAGGGCATGCCGAGCTTGCCCTCGGTCAGGCCCTTCCTCAAGATGTCGTAGCCGCGCTGACGCCGCGGCTCAGCCGCGTAGTCGGTCACGGTGTTGTCACCGGTCGTGATCGCCATGGTGGCGCCGTCGACCTCGGACATCGCCTCGACCTGCTTGGGCCACCACTTCGACGCGCTCTCGGCGGCGCCGTCCGTGGTGTTGCTGACCTCGATGTCCGAGTTCATCAGCCACTTCTCGGTGGGGTTGGCGGCGTTCTCGTCCGGCACGAGGGCGAAGTCGATGCCGGAGCCGCCCTCCTCCGGGACCTCGTGGAAGAACTGCGGGATGTAGTCCTCGCGCAATGCGGGGGTGTAGCCGTTCGGGGAGACGATGCTGATGAGGTCGGTCTCCCGGCGTGCCGGGTCGATCGACAGGGTGTACGAGCCGTCGGCGCCGGTCTTCGTCCAGGCGGTGCCGTCGGTGACGTCAACGCCGGGCATGGGGGCCTCGCCCGGGTCTCGCACGCCGTTGTGGTTGACATCCTCGAAGACCGTGCCCTGCACGGGCACCAGGTCTCCGGCGGCTGCCGTTTCGGTGGCGAACGACGTGCCGGCAGTGGCCGGAACCAGGCCCGCCGCCACGGCGGTACCGGCCGCGATCAGCTGCTTGCGGCGTCGAATCGGGCGGTGGGCCAACGGGGGCTGGGCCTGCGAACGACGCCGGAGCAGCCATCGGATGGTGAACAGCGCGACAACGGCAAGAGCCACGCCGAACGCCGCGGCCAGCCACGGCAGGACGACGCTCGACGGTGCCGCGTGGGCGCCCGACGCATCGACGATCGGGGTCGCCGCGGTCGCATTGACGGTGTTGCCGTCGAACTCGACGACGGCCTGCGTCAGTCCGCCTTCTGCCAGCATCGAGGTCAGGTCGAGCTCGTCGACGTGGCAGCTCCACGCCAGCTCGATCACCACGCCACCGGGAACTCCGCCGCTGTCGCCGGCCACGCCGGAGCCACTGGCCGGGCAGGCGGACGAGGAGGACAGCAGACGCGTTGCCCAAGCACCCGCGTTCTCGGGCGACACCAAGTCGCGATGGACGATCAGCCTCCCGCTGGTGACGTTGTCCCTAGCGGATACGACGAGCTCCGCGTGCTCTGGCGACACGTGCGCGTATGCGGGCTGCACACCGAGGCCGAGTACGAAGAACAGCAGCACGAGACCGGTCCTGGCTGCTGCACGGATTGGTTTCATGAGCAAGAAGGATGTCCGGGCGAGGGGGCCAGAAGCGGAACAACAGGCGAAGTCTCTCCTTTGAGACCCCCAACTCCTTCAGGAAGGAATGTGGCGAACAGTGCATTGACGGCTCGACCGCGGCTCCAGGCAGGCGCGGGTTGGGACCGTTGTTGACGATTGCTGATGCGGGTTTCGCATGGCGTTCGGTTGGCGAGTGTCGAATGTAGACGGTCGTGGTTGCCGTCCGTCACCCGCTTGCGCAGTTCCCGCAACTCCTCCCGCTCACCGGGCGTTAGCTCATCCGCGGGAGCGACTGGTCCGATTCGGTGGTGATCCTGGCCGAGATGTGATCGAAGCTGCAAGTATCAAGGAGGTTTCGCGCAGTATCGAAAAAAGGGGCGGCGATGGGAAGCGTTAACCGACGGGGATTCCTCGGCTCGATCGCGCTCGGCGGCCTCGCGTTGGGCAGCGGCATGGTCCTCGGCACCAACAGGGTCGTCGCGCAGGCTCAGCAGTCGTCCGGGTTGACGGTGCGGGGCGACGAGTTCCTGCTCGACGGCGAACCGTTCCGGATCATCGCCGGCGAGATGCACTACTTCCGCACCCACCCCGACCACTGGCGGGATCGACTCGCCCGGATGCGCGCGCTCGGCCTGAACACCGTGGACACCTACGTCGCGTGGAACTTCCACGAACCCCGGCGGGGCGCGGTCGACTTCTCCGGCTGGCGCGACCTCGTCCGGTTCGTCGAGACCGCCGCCGACGTGGGGCTCAAGGTCACTGTTCGGCCGGGCCCGTACATCTGCGCGGAGTGGGACTTCGGGGGCCTGCCCGCCTGGCTGCTGGCCGATCCGGACCTGCCGCTGCGGTGCGACGAGCTCGCCTACCGCGACCTGGTCGACGAGTGGTTCGGGGTCCTGCTGCCGCGGCTCGCCCCGCTGCAGGCGACCCGCGGTGGCCCGGTGATCGCGTTCCAGGTGGAGAACGAGTACGGCAGCTACGGCAACGACCAGGTTCACCTGGACCACCTGCGGAAAACCATGCGCGGCAACGGGATCGACAGCCTGCTGTTCTGCTCGAACGGCCCGTCGGAGTGGATGCTGCGCGGCGGGAACCTGCCGGACGTGCTCGCCACCGTGAACTTCGACGGCGACCCGACCGAGCCGTTCGCGGCGCTGCGCCGGTACCAGCCGGAGGGGCCGCTGTGGTGCACGGAGTTCTGGGACGGCTGGTTCGACCACTGGGGCGAGCCGCACCACACCACCGACCCGGTCAAGACGGCCGCTGACGTCGAGAAGATCTTGGCCGCCAAGGCGTCCGTGTCGCTCTACATGGCAGTCGGCAGCACGAACTTCGGCTGGTGGGCGGGCGCGAACTTCGACGAGGAGAACGGTACGTACCAGCCCACGGTCACCAGTTACGACTACGACGCGCCGATCGGCGAAGCGGGCGAGCTGACCACGAAGTTCCACCGGATCCGCGAGGTGATCGCCCGCCACGAGCAGGTTCCGGACGAGCCGTTGCCCGAGCTGCCGCCGCGGCTACCGGCGCAGCGCGTGCAACCGAACGCGGCGGTCGGGCTGCTGGATTCCCTCGACTCGCTCAGCAAGCCGGTCCGCCGGTCCGCGCCGGTGCACATGGAGGCGCTGGGCCAGCCGTACGGGTTGATCCACTACCGGACCCGCGTGCAGGGGCCGCGCGAGACGGCGGCGCTGCGGGTGCGGGGGTTGGCCGACCGGGCGCTGGTCTTCGCCGACGGCGAGCTGCTCGGCACGCTCGACCGCAACGATCCGAAGGGCTCGGTGGAGGTGCCGGTGCCGCGCGAGTCGGTGCAGCTGGACCTGCTCGTCGACACCGGGGGCCGGATCAACTACGGGCATCGGCTCAACGACCCCAAGGGCATCACCGACCGCGTCCTGCACGGCTCGCAGGCCCTGTTCGGCTGGGAGATCCGCCCGCTACCGCTGGACGACCTGTCCGGCCTGCGGTTCCGCCCCGGCACCGCGAGCGGTCCCGCCTTCCACCGGGCGGTGCTGCGGATCGACGAGCCCGCCGATGGTTTCCTCGCCCTGCCCGGCTGGGAGAAGGGCGTGGTGTGGCTGAACGGTTTCCTGCTCGGCCGCTACTGGTCGATCGGCCCGCAGCGTGCGCTTTACGCCCCAAGTCCACTGTGGATAGCCGGGGAGAACGAGCTGATCGTCCTGGAGCTCCACCAGCCCGGCGGTTCGATCGAACTCCGTTCGGAGCCCGATCTGGGCTGACGGCCTCGGGTGTCGGACATTGCACGAGCATGTGCTGGAAACGGCATTGAACGAGGGGTAGTGGGAAGAGCTCCAGCGGCGCCTGGGCGAGATCGTGCTGGTCAAGATCAAGCCGCCCGCTGGCAGTCCCTCGCGGGGATCATCCGGCGATGCGGCCCCGGTGGAGGGCCAAGCCGTGGATGGCTTGAGCGGAGGCGATTTCGGCGACCGAGGTGTTGTGCTCGTCGTCGCCCGGTTCGAGTTGGGCCGCAGCGGCGTTGACGATGCCTTGGATGAGCCGGCTGCGCAGGCCGGGTTCCGGCACCCCGGCGTCGTCCAGTGCGCGCACCAGGGGTTCCAGCAGTCGATCGTGCTCCTGGCGAATCCGTTCCCGGACCTCCTCGCCGAGCGAGTGGGTCGACAGGGCGACGGCGGCGGTGTGCTGCCCGTCGGTCAGCATCCGCAGCTGGTGCTTGACGTAGGCGGCGACCTTGTCGTGCGTGGTGCGCTGGCCGGCCAGCTGCTCGTCGATCTCCGCCACCCACCGCGGCAACGCGTCCTCGATGATGGCCGCAGCCAGATCGTCGCGGGACCGGAAGTACTCGTAGACGCTGGAGCGGGACACCCCGACCCGTTTGGCGAGCGCGCCGAGGGTCAACGCCTCGGGGCCTTCCTCGGCGACCAGATCGCGTGCGGCGTGCATCAGGTTTCGCAGCTGCTTCGCCCGATGCTCGGCGACCGTTGGAGCGTTGATTCTCGGCACGTACCCAGGATAACGAGGCTGAAAATGTGTCTCGCATCACAGTTGAGGGCGCGATGGCAGTTGCCGACATAGTGTCGGGATAGTTCCCGACACGGTGTCGGGAAAGGCTGGGAGGAAAAGATCATGTTCTACGCCACCAACCGCCTCTACGTCCCGCCGGAGAAGGCCGCGGAGTTCGAAGTGCACTTCATCGACAACATGCGCAACTACCTGCCCGGTGTCGAAGGGCTTCGGCGCAGCACCCTGCTCAAGCCGGACCACCCCGACCACCCCTACGTGTCGATCAACGAATTCGACACCGAGGAGCAGTTCCGCGCCTGGGTCAGCTCCGACTCGTTCAAACAAGCCCACGCGCGGAACAAGGGCATCGCCCGCCACGTCAGCTCGAACGCGGTGGAGACGTTCGCTCCCCTCGAAGACCTGGTGCTCTGAGCGGCGACCCGGTACGCGACCACGTGGCGAGCGGTCGAGTCTGTTCCGGAAGGTGGGACGCAGAAGCGCATGGACAGGGAGCACCCCACCGACACCGAGCCGGGTCGGGCGACCGGTCGGCAGCGGACGGTCCCCGACGCGGCCGGAAACGCGCTGCTGCCGCTCCTCGGCGGGCGGAGCAGCGCCCTGGACGCGAGTCTTCCGCCGTTGGGCTTCGGGTTGGGATGGCTCACCTCCGGACACTCGATCGCCGTCGGTGCGGTGGTTGCCCTGACCGTCAGCGCCGCCATCGCCGTGTGGCGGCTGAGAACCGGTTCCCGGCCGTTGGCAGTGCTCTTCAGCCTGCTCGCCGTAACGCTCGGCGCCGTGGTCGCGGCCCGCACGGGCAACGCCGCCGACTTCTTCCTCGTCCGCTTCGGCTCGAACCTCCTCAGCATGCTGGGCTGGATCTTGAGCATCGCGGTTCGATGGCCGTTGCTGGGCGTGATCGTCGGCACCGCGCTCCGGCAGGGCGCACGCTGGCGTCGCGACCCCGACCTGCTCCGCGCCTACAGCCGCGCGAGCTGGGTCTGGGTTGGGCAGTACGCCCTGAGGCTCGCGGTTTTCCTGCCGCTGTGGTGGGCCGATGCGGTTGCCGCGCTGAGCCTGGCACAGCTGATCCTGACCTGGCCCCTGGTCGCCCTGTGCATCGCCGGCAGCTGGTGGGTTCTCCGGTCCTGCCTGCCTGCCGACCATCCCGGAATCCACGCGACGAGACCGGTGGAGCCCCGCGGAGCGGCGAGCATTGAGAACTGAGCGAGGTTGCCCGTAGGAGGCGGCAGCGGGATTTCGGCAACGACAACCGGCCGCAGTGGATCACCACGCCCGAGCCGTTACCCGATCACACCCCGGATCAAGCAGCGAAACCGCGCGGGGAGACCGTCACGCTCCGTTCAGGCGCCTTGCCGGGGGTCGCCCGCGAGCGCGGTGGCGGGGTCGGTGAAGGTGAGGTCGTGCGCCTGCGCCACCGGCTCGTTCACCAAGGCGCCGCCCAGCGTGCTCAGGCCCCTGGCCAGCGCCTCGTCCTGACGGGCCGCAGCGCGGATGCCCTGGCCGGCGACCTTGATCAGGTAGGGCAGGGTCGCCGACGTCAAGGCCAGGGTCGAGGTGCGGGCCACCGCGCCGGGGATGTTGGCCACGCAGTAGTGGATCACTCCGTCGACCACGTAGGTCGGGTCGGAGTGGGTGGTCGCGCGGCTGGTCTCGAAGCAGCCACCTTGATCGATGGCGATGTCCACCACGACGCTGCCGGGACGCATCCTGGCGACCATCTCCCGGGTGACCAGCTTGGGTGCCTTGGCCCCCGGTACCAGCACCGCGCCGATGACCACGTCGGACTCGGCGATGTACTCGGCAAGCCGGGTCCGGTTGGGCACCACCAGGTCGAGCCTGCCCCCGAAGATGTCGGCCAGGTAGGCCAGCCGGGAGGGATTGGTGTCCAGCACCCGCACCATGGCCCGCATCCCGGCGGCGATCTTGGCCGCCTCGGTGCCGGACACCCCGCCGCCGATGATCAGCACCTTCGCCGCCGGGGTCCCGGGCACGCCGCCGAGCAGCAGGCCAGCGCCACCGGACGGGCTCTCCAGGTGGTGCGCTGCGGCCTGCACAGCCATTCGACCAGCGACCTCGCTCATCGGAGTGAGCAGCGGCAGCTTCCCATCCGCGGTTTGCACCGTCTCGTAGGCGATGGAGTCGATCTTGCGTTCCACCAGGAACTCGGTGAGCGGCTTGTCCGCGGCCAAGTGCAGGTAGGTGAACAGCTGCTGGCCCTCGCGGAAGCGGTGGTACTCGGCGGGGATCGGCTCCTTGACCTTCACGATCAGGTCGGCGCCGGCGAACACCTCGTCGGCGTTGGGCAGGATCGCGGCTCCGGCCGCGGTGAACTCCGCGTCGGTGAACCGGGAACCTGCGCCGGCGTTCGTCTCCACCAGCACCTCGTGCCCTTGGTGGACGAGTTCGGCGACGCCGTCGGGCTGAACCGACACCCGGTTCTCGTTGTCCTTGATCTCCTTCGGCACCCCGATGACAAGTTTCGGCACCTGCTTTCTCCTTCCTCGGTTTGATCGTTCACGTCATCAACGCGGTGGTGAAGCAGTCGAAGGACGTGATGGCGATGTACATCGCGTCGGCCATCCCCTCCAGGGCTTCGCGCGCACTGTGCCGCGATGCGGGATGAGGTGGCCGGCGACAACCGGCAGGGCGGCCTCGTCAGGTCTGGTCCACCGTATAGCGCACGCCGGTGAACCGCTTCCGCGAAGGCCGTGACCTCTGGCGTCACGCGCGAGGGCTCGACCGCCTCGTCCAACCCCCGCGTGACCAGGACCGCCGGCTCGGTCGGAGCTGTCGCTGGTGCGTGCGCTGGGACGGGGGACCAGCGCACGCACCGTGGTCAGGGCAGGGGATGCTCGGCGGGAGCGGTCTTCGGGGCGGCTGGTCGGCGGTTGCGCACCGCGAGGTAGCCGACCGCGACCGCCGCGGCCAGAACCGGGAGGAGGTACAGCGCGATCCGGGTGTCCGGGTCGAACGCCAGCAGCACCACGACAAGCGCGAGGAAGGCGAGCACGAGGTAGTTGGAGTACGGGGCGAAGGGCATCCGGAACTTCCCCGCCCGGATCTCGCCCGCCGCCACCTTCCGGCGGAATCCGAGGTGGGCGACGATGATCATCCCCCAGGTGAAGATGGCGCCGACGGTGCTCGCGCTGGTGATGTAGGTGAAGGCCTCCTCGGGAGCCACGTAGTTGATCAGAACACCCAGCAGCATCGCGACGAACGTGACCGCGATGGCTCGGGACGGCACGGCACGGGTGTTGAGGCGACCGGTGCTTCTCGGCGCCTGCCCGTCCTGCGCCAGGGTGCGCAGCATCCGCCCGGTCGAGTAGATGCCGCTGTTGCAGGACGACAGGGCCGCGGTGGTCACCACGAAGTTCACCACGCCGGCCGCCGCGGGGATGCCGATCAAGCTGAAGGCGTGGACGAACGGACTGCCGCTGGCCGGGAACTGGTTCCACGGCACCAGCACGGTCAGCGCCGTGAGAGCACCGACGTAGAAGATCAAGATCCGCCACATGACCGAGTTGATCGCCCGCGGCAGCACCTTCTCGGGGTTCGTGCTCTCGCTCGCGGTCTGACCGACCATTTCCACGCCCACGAAGGCGAACATGACGATCTGGAACGACAGCAGCGCGGCAGTCGGGCCGTTCGGGAAGAGCCCGCCGTGCGACCAGATGTTGCTCACCGCGGCGGTGCCGCCGATGTCGCTGAAGCCGAACACCAGGATCGCCGCGGCCAGCACGATCAGGCCCAGGATGGCCAGCACCTTGATGAGCGCGAACCAGAACTCGAACTCGCCGAAGAGCTTCACCGCGATCAGGTTGACCCCGGTGAGGACGAGCAGCGCCCCGAGTGCGGGGATCCACTGTGGAACGTGGGGGAACCAGAACTGGAAGTACTTGCCAACGGCGGTGATCTCGGCCATGCCGGTCACGATCCACACCAGCCAGTACCCCCATCCGGTGGCGAACCGGGCCCACGGCCCGACGAACTCCCCGGCGTACTCGGCGAAGGAACCGCTGACCGGCCGGTACATCAGCAGTTCGCCCAGCGCGCGCATCACGAAGAAGATCATCAGTCCCGCGATCGCGTAGATCGCGATGAGGCCGGGGCCGACCTGGTGCAGGGCCTTGCCCGAACCCAGGAACAGTCCGACCCCGATCGCGCCGCCCAGGGCGATCATGTTGATGTGCCTGCTGCTCAGCGCTCGGTGGTATTCCTCGGGGGCTTGCTGGCTCATCTGAGGGAGCTCCGTTCGGCGGCAGCACTGCCGCGCTTGGTCGGTCCAGGAACATGTCGCAAACGTCGCGTGTGCATTCGGCCACGTGCGTGTTGCGGACCACCATGCGGCACGGGTCACGGGGTGTCATTGTTCCGCCGGCACCGTTTGAGCGGAGTCGATTGTGCCCTCGCCCCACGCGACGCCCAGGGAGCGGCCGCAGGACACGTCCTCCGGTGACGACGGCTGTGCCGGCCGTTTCCCCTGTGACGGCTGATGTCCTGTTGCCACCGGAAAGCCCGACGGTGCTAGGCGGCCACCGACTTCGGGAAGGCGAGCACGTGGTCGGGGTCGTAGGTCGCCGCGATGGAGCGGAGCCGGGGCAGATGGGTTCCGTAGTAGTCGTCGGTCGGTCGGCCCGCGTCGATGTAGTTCACGTACGCGCCGGTGCCCAGCGCCTGGCTGAGCTGGTCGCGGACCTGCCGCACTCGCGAGGTTGCCGGTTCGCCCTGTCCGGGTTTCGCGCCTGCGTAGAGCTGGACGGTGGCCAGCGCGTCCCGGTGCGGGAACGCGGTCTCGGCCGAAGCGATTTCGGACACCGCCCCGCCGAGTCCGTCGAAGATCACGTCGAGACCTGCCGGGGAGGTGAGGGCGCGTTCCACGCTCGCGGGGTCGGCGCGGTGTCGCAGGATGAGCGAGGAAGCCGCGAAAGCCTGCTTGGAACTGCTGCCCGCGAAGAACTGCATCGCGCCCAGGAAGTCCTTGGGCAGGACCGCGCGCGCGTCGGATCGCACTCCGGCGCGGCGTTCCAGGTCGTCGAGGAGCGGGTCGAGCTGTTCTGGCCGACCGACGAAGCATCCGGCCGATCGCGCCGTCGGCGGCGTCCCCGCCGAGATGATGCAGTTGGCCCACAACTCGCGGGGCGAGCTGGGAAACCAGTCCTGCCACGCACCGAAGACAGCGGCGGCTGATCCGGCGGGGAATCGCAGCGAGAACACCGTCAGCTCCGGGGCGGGTGCGGTGGTCAGCTGCAGCGAGGTCACGATGCCGAAGTTGCCACCTCCTCCGCCGCGCAACGCCCAGAACAGTTCGGGTTCGGAGTCGGCGGAGGCCGTGACCACGCGTCCGTCTCCGGTCACGACCTGCGCCGACACCAACCGGTCGCAGGTCAATCCGTACTGGCGGGTCAGCGGTCCGATACCACCGCCGAGGGTGAGCCCACCGATGCCCACCGACGGGCACGAACCTGCGGGCAGGCACCGTCCCGCCCGCGCCAGTGCGGCATAGACATCTCCGAGCCGCGCTCCCGGGCCGATCGATGCGGTGCCGTCCGCATGGACCTCGACCCCGTTCAGGCCATCGAGAGCGACGACCAGGCCGTCCTGCGGCGTCGAGTACGCCGCGTAGCTGTGCCCGCCGCTGCGGGCTGCGACCGGTATGCGGGTGTTCTGCGCGAACTCAAGGCATGCTCGCACGTCGTCCGGCGTGCGCACGTGCGCGAGGGCGGCCGGCCTGCGGTCGTCGTGGACGAGGTTGAACGGCATCCGGTCTGCCTCGTAGCGCGCATCTGGAGGTAGCACCAGCCGATCTCCGAGGAGCGCTGAAAGGGACCGCCAGTCGGGCCCGGCGGGAGCGGGATCGGCGTGCGCCGATCCGATTCTCGGATGGAAAGCGGTGGCGGCAGCGACTGCGAGAACCCCCAGCATCGTGCGCCGCCCAACAGTGTTGACCACGCGATGTCCCCCTGACATTCATTCTTCCGTTTCCTGTTCGGACGCTGGAGCAGCGGAGCGGTTGGCCCGGCGTGCGGTGATGCCGGCCACAACGAAGTCCCGCTCTGGTCCGCCCTCGTCCGAATGCGGCCATTGAGGACGGATGTCCTAAGACGTCGGCCCTAGCCAGGTCCGTCCAGTGCCGTGGTGGGGTGGTCGGTGCGGAGCAGGTGCCACAGTTGGTCCGCCTCGGGTTGAGCGG
The DNA here is from genome assembly GCF_040295745.1 of Saccharopolyspora sp. NPDC002686. NCBI lineage: Bacteria > Bacillati > Actinomycetota > Actinomycetes > Pseudonocardiales > Pseudonocardiaceae > Saccharopolyspora > Saccharopolyspora sp. NPDC002686. The sequence goes on along the minus strand of NZ_JBEOVY010000018.1, from coordinate 17,648 downwards.
GGACCAAGCGGTTGGGGTCGGCGGAGCTGGTGGAGTGCGGCATGGTCAGAAAGGTGACCTCCTGCTCGGACAGGTCGTGCAAACGTGTCCCGAGGTCCAGAATCACGTCCAATGAGGACAGTCCGGTGTCGACCGTGAAAGCGGAGCCTGCGGTACGCAGGATTCGCTGCAGTTGAATGGGATCGGATAGCAGTTGCTCGGCATCCAGCTTGTGCCAGAGCGCGGTGAGGAACTGGTGTTGCAGGCCGATCCTGGCGAGGTCGCTGCCGTCGCCGACGCCGTGCCTGGTGCGGTTGAAGGCCAGTGCTTGCTCGCCGTTGAGCAGGTGGCTGCCGGCGGGGAGGCGGAGACCGCTGTACGGATCGTCGATCGGTTCTGCCAGCGTGACCTCGATGCCGCCGATCGCGTCGACGAGCTTGGCGAAGCCGGCGAAGTCCACCTGGACGACGTGGTCGATCCGCAGGTCGGTGAGTTTCTCGACGGTCGTCACCACGCAGGTCACGCCGCCGACCCCGAGCGCCGTGTTGATCGGAGCCTGCCTGGCCGCCGGCGTCCACCGCCCATCGCGCAACGGACACGACGGCCGGGGTGCCAGGGTGTCGCGGGGGATTGAGACGACGGTGGCGCTTCGGCGGTCGGCGGAGAGGTGGACCAGCATCGTCGTGTCCGATCTCGCCCCGGCGATCTGCTCGTCGCTGGGGGCGTCGTAGGCGTCGTTGTCGCCGGATCGGGTGTCCGAACCGATCAGCAGGATGTTCAGCGGTGTTCGGCCCGTGCTGTCGGGCGCCGCGCTCGGGCGGTCGTCTCCCAGCGCTTCGAAGACGTCCACGGACTTGTACGGAAGGTGGGAGGACAGCAGGCCGTAGGCGGTGGCACCGATCGCCCCGGCGCACACGAAGAGCGCGATGGTGATGCGGCGAGCCCGACGCCGTGTGGTCCGGGGTTGCGACGATGCGGCTGGCATGGCATCAAGGTTGGCGAGTTGATGTCATGTGCATGCGCGGGAAATGTCTTGGATCTGTAACAGGTCCCGGGTCCGGATGAGTTCCACGACGCGTGGCATCGCTTGCTTCGGCGCCGATGGTTGTCAGAGATCACAGCTCCGGCAGCGGTCTGTGACACGACCATGACATCGCCATCGAACGATGGGCACATCCCCCGCACACCATGAAGGACAGACGTGCGGGACATCCATGCGGGGTTCGCATCTGTCCACATGTCGGGAGCTCGCGGGACTGATGTCCGAGCGGTTCCTCTGGCAACCGGGAAACCACGCGGGACATCCGCCGGTGCAGGTTCCAGCGGCTTTCGAATGGCCTTCCAGTGCATGGCCACCAATCCGACGTGCGGGCTTGGTGTGCTCGTGCCACCGGTTCAGCTGCGACCACCGCTGTAGCAAGGGGTAATGAGATGAACACGAGGCGTCGCATGACGCCGCAGCACGGTATCGGGGAAGCTGCGCCTGAGGCGGCAACGCCTAGGGGCGTCGCCGACACGACCCCGATGAGACCGGTACCGCTGGGGATGGCTGACACAGTTCGATTTCGCATGCCGCCGCCTGGTCGCGAGCTCGCTGCCGAACGGACAGTGCGGATGCAGCGGATACCGGCGGAAAACCGAACCGGCGACGCGAAACGGCGATACGCACGCGGACTCGACGGCCTGCGGGCGCTCGCTGTCCTGATGGTGGTCGTCTACCACGGGAACGAGGAGTGGTTGCCGGGCGGATTCCTCGGCGTGGACGTGTTCTTCGTCATCAGCGGGTACCTGATCACGGATCAGCTGTGCGCCAGGTGGCAGCAGAAGGGGTCGCTGGATCTGGCGACCTTCTGGGTACGCCGGGTCCGTCGGCTCGTTCCGGCGGTGCTGGTGGCCCTAGCGGTCGCCACAGCGGCAGCAACGATCGTGAAACCCGCTCTGCTGTCCGGTATCGGCGGCGAGCTCCTGGCGGCGGTGACGTTCACCAGCAACTGGTGGGGCGTTGCCAGCGGGGCGTCGTACTTCTCCCAGTTCGGGGACCAGTCGCTGCTCCTGCACCTGTGGTCGCTCGCAGTGGAGGAGCAGTTCTACCTGGTCTGGCCGCTGGTTCTGCTCGTGGTGCTGCGACTGGTGCGCCGTCGGAGCGCACGGGCCTGCATCGCGTTCGCCATGGCCTGCGCTTCGGCCATCGCGATGATCGTGCTGCACGATCCGGGGGCTGACGCGTCGCGCGTTTACTACGGCACCGACACGCACGCATTCGGTCTCCTGCTGGGGGCGTCATTGGCGATCGCGATGCCATCGCAGTGGTTGGTGGGACTGAAGCGGCCCGGCGCCAGCGTCCTCAGCTTGCTCGGCTCGGCCGGAGCAGTGGTGCTGGCCTTCATGGCTGTGCTGCTGGGCGGGTCGAGCGAGTTCCTGTATTCCGGCGGATTCGGACTGGTCGCCGTCGTCGCCGGTGCGGTGGTGGTAGCGGCGATCCCGGCGGCCGGTTGGTTCGGTCGCCTGCTCAGCTGGCAACCTCTTCGGTGGATCGGTTTGCGCTCCTACGGGATCTACCTCTGGCACATGCCCGTGGTCGTGCTGTTCTCGGCGAGCGGTGTCGCTGTTCCCGACGCCCTGTTCGTGGGTTTGGTCGCCGCTGTTTCCCTTGCGGTCGCAGGGGTTTCCTACCGTTGGGTTGAGGAACCGTTCCGCCGCAACGGCATCCGCGCGACGATCCGTCGACTGACCGCTCCGTCGCGCACGGGCGAGACCAGGACAGGCCCAGCCGTCCTCACCGGTGCCGTGGTGGTGGTGCTCCTCCTGGCGGTCACGGGCGTGGTGCTCGCGCCGCCGAAGAACGACCTCCAGTCCCAGATCGCTGCAGGCGAGGATGCTGCCGAGGCCACCCCGAAGAACCCGTCACCCCCACCCCCGGCCGCTCCATCGACGGACTTGCCCGCCATCCAGGGAACTCAGGTACCCGCCATCGAGGAACGTCGTGCGCCGGGTACCGGGGTGACCGCTTTCGGGGACTCCGTCATGGCGGCAGCCGGCACCGCACTGCGGGAAAGGCTGCCGGGCGCGAACCTGGACCTGAAGATCGGCCGCCAGATGTGGGACCTTCCGGAGCTGATCGCATCCGAACGCGACAGCGGCCGGCTGGGCTCGGTGGTCGTCGTCGGCCTGGGCACCAACGGAGACTTCAACACGAGCACCCTGGAACGCGCGATCTGGGAAGCCGGACCGCAGCGCGCCGTGGTGTTGATCAACATCAGCGTCCCCAAGGACTGGCAGGACCGGGTCAACGCGAAATTGGCGGACGCCGACGCCAGGTGGCCGAACGTCACCGTGGTCGACTGGCGCACCGCGGCGCGGAACCACCCGGGTGCCTTCTGGGACGATGGCACGCACCCGCGAAACCCGAACGGCACCGACCTCTACGCCGACCTGGTGGTCGATGCGCTCCCACCCCAGGTCAAATGACCGCGTCACCGATTCGTCACGGGTTGTGCGCAGACTTGCGGGGCGGGACGCCCTGGCCGCGCGGTGAGGGGTGGTCGGCATGTTCGAACCAAAGAGCGAAACCGATACTGTGCGGGTGTCGCATGTGTTGTTGATCGAGGACGACCCCGCAGTGCGGGAGGGGCTGCAGCTGGGCCTGGGCCAACAGGCGCACGTGGTGCGGACCGCATCGACGGGGGAGGAGGGGCTCGCCGCTCTCCGATCGCAGCCGCCGGACATCGTGGTGCTCGATCTGATGCTGCCGGGGATGGACGGCTTCGAGGTGTGCCGCCGAATCCGGAGCTCCGGCGAGGTCCCGATCATCATGCTGACCGCGCGGAGTGACGATCTGGACGTCGTCAGCGGTCTCGAGGCGGGCGCCGACGACTACGTGGTCAAGCCCGTCCAGCCCCGAGTTCTCGACGCCCGGATCAGAGCTGTGCTGCGTCGTGGCGCATCACCGCAGCTCTCGGCCCAGACCCACGGGGACCTGGTGATCGACCGGGCCTCCCTGGTGGTGACCAAGGCCGGCAGCAAGGTGGCGCTGGCGCCGACGGAGCTGAGGCTGCTGCTCACCCTGTCCGCGACGCCCGGCCAGGTGTTCAGCCGGCAGCAGCTGCTGCAGGCGGTCTGGGAACACGAGTACCTCGGGGACTCCCGGCTCGTCGACGCCTGCGTGCAGCGGTTGCGCTCCAAGATCGAGGACAGCCCGGCGAGCCCCGCCTACGTGCAGACCGTGTGGGGCTTCGGCTACCGCTTCGGACCGGTTTGATCGATGGAAGAGGTCCGGTGAGGTCTCCCCGATTCCTGAGCGGGCTGCGGGTTCGGCTGATATTCGGTTTCCTGCTGGTGTCGATGGTGGCCGTGGCCGCGGCCACCGCAACCGGCTATGCGACGGCACGTTCGTCCCTGCTGGCTGCGGACCAGAACTCGGCGGTCTCCGAGGTGCGCCAGCGCGTGACCGCGCTCGCTCCGGACCTGACGTACCCACCGGACCAGTCATCGCTGGACGCGCTCGCTGCTCAGCTTCCCACCGGCGCCACCGTCGTCTACCACGACCTGCGTTCTCCGGAAACGCCGCTCGACCCGGTGATCTCCGCTGAACTGCAGGCGGCTGTGCGTGCCCATTCGCGGGTCGAGGCGCAGCAGGTCAGCACCTCCGGCGGGCCCGCGCTGGTGATCGGGATGCCCGTGCTGACCAGGCAGCTGAGCGGCAGGAGCGTGCCTTCCGGTTTGGAGGTGTACGTCGTCCACGACCTGTCGGCCATCCAGCAGCAGATCAACGCGCAGGCCCACGCGGCGTGGCTGACGGGTGTGCTCGCGGTGGCGCTGGCCGTGCTGGTCGCGCTGCTGTCCGCCAGGGGAGTGCTGCGACCGGTGCGCGAGCTCCGCCGAGCAACGCTCCGGCTGTCCGACGGAGACCTCACCGCACGGCTCCAGGTCCGCGGCAACGACGAGCTGGCCGAACTCGCGAGCACCTTCAACAACACCGCTGCGGAGCTGGAACGCATCGTTGCCGAACTCCGGCGCATGGAAGCCGACTCCCGCCGATTCGTCGCCGACGTCTCCCACGAACTGCGCACTCCGCTGAGCGCGATGATCGCGGTGACCGACATCCTCGAGGGAGAGGCTTCCCGCATGCCGGACGACGCGGCCAGATCGGCCCGACTCCTCGTGGGGGAAACTCGCCGGCTGACCCGACTGGTCGAAGACCTGATCGAGGTTTCGCGGTTCGACGCGGGATCAGCCCAGCTGGTGGAGGAGAACGTCGATGTCGGTGAAGCGGTGCGGACGACGCTCGACTCCCGGCGATGGACCGACGCCGTGCAGCTGGAGCTGCCGGACGGATTGTTCGCCAGGTTGGACCGGCGCCGGCTGGACGTCATCATCGCGAATCTGGTGGGCAACGCCCTGCGCCACGGCCGACCGCCGGTTTCCGCGGTGCTCCGGGCCACCGAGAACTGGATCGAGCTGGAGGTCACCGACCACGGGTCCGGGCTGCGTCCCGAAGTGCTGCCGCACGTGTTCGACCGGTTCTACAAGGCGGACTCGGTGCGGACGCGCTCGGAGAGCAGCGGCCTCGGACTCGCGATCGCCCAGGCCAACGCCCGGCTGCACGGCGGCGACATCCAAGCCGGCAACCGGCCGGAAGGCGGCGCCAGGTTCGTGCTCCGACTTCCGCGCCACGACGATGCGAGCGGACTGATCGAGTTCTGAGTGCGGAGATGCCCGCCGTGGCCGGCTCAGCTCATCGCTGGACAGGTGCGGTCGGCGATCCGATCACCTGTGATTCCCTTGTGCAGCAGGATGTCGACGGTCGTTCCCCGCATCGTTCCGCCGCGCGCTGAATCGACCGCGAGGGCCGTGCACACGACCTGGTCGACGGCCAGCGGTGACAGGTCGTAGGACGGCAGAACCACGGTGATCACACGATCGGTCACGACGACGTTCACGTCCACCAGTGCCGCGCCGAGCTCGGGCACCTCGGTGCGAAGTCCTTTGGTCTCCTCGTAATCACTGAGTCCTGCACCGAGCATCAGGTACTGCACCGCGCCCCGCACATCACCGAGCTTGCCGAATGGCAAGTCCTCAACAGTGGTGCCACCCGTCGGCACGATCACCGGGCGCAGGGCGTTGCCTTCCAGGTAGTACAGCGTCGGGCCAACCGCGATGCCGGTCGGAGGATCCCCGGCATCGCTCACCTCGCTCGTCGCCGCGCCACCGCATCCGGCGACCAGCGAGATTCCCACCAGCACCGTCGCGAGTCGGCGCCACGACGAGGCAGATCTCGGGCTCGAACGGTGCACGCCACGATTGTCGCATGCTCTCCGCACCCGGCGAAGGCGGTGGTTCGGGAGCTGAACTCGATGATCGGCTCCTGCACCTCGTTACAAGATGATGACACGGTCCGCACGGGATGCGGACATTCATCGGTGAAACTAGTTGCCGGGGGGCGGAATCGCTCGCCGGATCCCGGCACCATGCGCCGAGAGGGGGGAGCTGGGATCCGGCGTGGCGCCGACCTGTCCTGGCGCCATCCTGGTCGGCCCGTGGACCGGGCCCTCCCGGGAATCCGGCACCTTGGTGCTGTGAAAGCCAGTGCTGCCTCACCCGCAGCGCAATTCGATCTCGATGCTGATGCTCGGAGGAATTCTTGATGCGCGGGAAAGTGGCCCGACGAGCGAATTGCACCGATGGTCGCGTCGGGTCCGGTTGAACGATGCCGACGGATTCCCCTTCGCGGGCGGTGCTCGCGCCGCCGCGTGACGTCGTGATTGCCCTTTGGCTCTGGATGGGGGCTGATGTCGTCGCCCTCGGCTTCTTCGCGGCCGTGCTGGCGGGGAGGTTCCGATACGGGGTGGAACATGTCGAAACCGGTGAAGTCGTGGGGACTGCACTCTTCCTGGGGGTCCTCGGCTTGCACCTCCGGCTCGTCGGCAAAGCTCGCTGCGGCAGGAGGAAGGCTCGAACCTGGCTGACAGTCCTGAGCATTTTCGTCGTCCTGGCCGCGATCCTCACGTCGGCCACGGAGCACGCGCTAGCGCTACTGGCCGCAATCCCGCCGTTGTGCGCTGCGGTCTTCATGCACCGGCCTGCGGCCAACCGCTACTACCAGCAGGCCGGTGCGGAGTGCGCGCGGTCAGCGCGGTGCCCTGCGTCGGGCGAGGGAGCTGACCGCGGCCGAGTTGTGGACGGTGAAGGAGACGGTTCCGGGGAGGAAACGGTCGTCCGACCACAACAGGGGTGCGCCGGTGGGATCGGTGGCCCGGCGGACTTCGCGGAGGAGGCCGGTGCCCTCGGCGCAGCCCAGCAGCCGGACGTCGGTCGCATCGGCAGCGACGATGTCGATGGTGTGCTCGCTGTCCGCGAAGACGACGCCGGACGCATCGAGGGCGCCGGTGTGCGAGAGGGAATCCGGCGCCAGGGCTTCGACGGCCTCGCCGACCTGTAGCGGGTAGATGGTGCGTTCAAGCATGACCGGAACGCGCCCGAGGAACCTGAGACGGAGCACATCGGTGATGTCGTCCCCCGGATCGAGCTGCAGGCGCTCTCCCTCAACCGCGGTCGCTGCGCGAACGCGAGCATGGATGGTCCGGGCGCCGGGCTCCTCGCCCAAGGAGCGTGCCCAGCTGGTGAAACTCAGCAGTTCGTGGAAGCTCTGGGTACGCGCGGTCCCCAGGATCACCCGCCGGGTTCCCCTGCGGGAGGTGACCAGCCCGTTCGCTCGAAGCTGCGCCAGGGCATTGCGAACGGTGCCGCGGGAAACCCCGTACTGCTCCGCGAGACTTTCCTCGCTGGGCAGGCGTCCGTCGTTGCCGAACTTTCCCGCTTCGATCGCGCGCCGCATCTCGGCTGCCAACTTCTGATACCGAACGGCTCCTGCCCCGCTCCGCTTGCCGTTCCCTCCGGCTGTTTCGCTGACCATCCACACAAGATAGACCGTCGTGCCCCTTTGTCGCGCGGACGAACGTTTTTCCACCGATTGCCCGCCGACAGTTCCTCCTCGCGCACCCATCCGTTCACCGGCAGGACACCCGGCCCGATGACAGTGGTGGCTGCAAGTTGTATAGCCAACTTTAGGGGATTTGGATGAAGGCGACCCTCCGCCGTGCCAGCGCCCTCGGGGCCGCGGCCCTGCTGCTGTCCGGACTGGCTGCGTGTTCGTCCGGGAACGGCGCCTCCGACTCGAACTGGCGGACCGCGAGCTCGGTCGAAGAAGGCGGCGGCATGGATGCCCTGATCGCCGCTGCGAAGAAGGAAGGAAAGCTGAACGCCATCGCGCTTCCGAAGGACTGGGCCAACTACGGCGAGGTCATCTCCACCTTCGAGAGGAAGTACGGCGTCAAGGTCGAGGTCGAGAACCCGGATGCCTCCAGCCAGGACGAGATCACCGCGGTGTCCTCCCGCAAGGGGCAGGAACGCTCGCCGGACGTCATCGACGTCGGGCACGATTTCGACGTCGCTGCCGCGAAACAAGGCCTGCTCGCCCCGTACAAGGTGACGTCCTTCGGCAAGATCCCGGACTCCCAGAAGGACGCCGCGGGTCTCTGGTACAACGACATGGGCGGCTACGTCTCCATCGGCTGCGATGCAGGTCGCGTCGCGAAGTGCCCGACCAAGTTCTCGGAGCTCCTGGACCCGCAGTACAAGGGCAAGGTCGCGCTCACGGGCAACCCGGCGGAGTCCGCTTCCGCCTTCGGTTCCGTGTTCGCCGCGGCTCTCGCGAACGGCGGCTCCTTCGACAACATCCAGCCCGGCATCGACTTCTTCGCGAAGCTGAAGCAGGCCGGCAACTTCAACCCCGTCGAGGCGACACCCGCGACGATGGAAAAGGGCGAGACGCCCATCACCGTCGTCTGGGACTACCGCAACGCGGCTTACTCGGATGAGCTGAAGGCCAAGGGGATCGAGTGGAAGGTCGCCATCCCCGAAGACGGAGTTTTCGCCCAGTACTACTCCCAGGCGATCGTCAAGTGGGCGCCGCACCCGGCCGCCGCTCGCCTGTGGCAGGAATTCCTCTACAGCCCCGAGGGACAGAACCTCTGGTTGAAGGGATACGCCCGCCCCGTGCTGCTGCCCACCATGGTCGCCGACGGCACGGTGGACAAGAGCTCGCTCGACCGCCTGCCCCAGGTCAACGAGGACAAGGTTTCGTTCCCCACGGAGGCGCAGGGCCAGGCGGCCAAGACCGCAGTGTCCAATGGCTGGGCGAAGGCCGTTTCCTGATGACGACTGCCACACCCACCGCCATCGCCGATGCACCCAGCGCGTCCCGGCGCCAGGAGACCCAGACGCCCCGGCGCCGAGGCCGCAGGCCTGCCACTGGCTGGCTCGGCGTCGCCCCCCTGCTGGCCTTCGCCGTGATCGTGCTCGGCCTGCCCGTGACGGCCATGGCCGTCGGCTCGGTCACCATCACGACCGACACCGGCGCCACCGAGTTCACCGGGGCCAACTTCGCCGCCTCCTTCGACGGTCCGTACCTGGAGAGCCTGCTGGGAAGCGTCAAGCTCTCCGCACTTTCCGCCTTCATCGCAACAGTCGTCAGCCTGCCGATCGCCTGTGCCATCGTCACCTCGCGCTTCCGCGGGTTGCGCGAGGCGGTGCTCTCGGCTTCCGGTGTGATCGCGAACTTCGGCGGCGTACCCCTCGCTTTCGCCTTCGTCGCCACCCTGGGCAATGCCGGCGTGCTCACCGGATTCTTCGGTCTCGCGGACAAGGGCTGGAGCCTGTACTCCTTCTGGGGACTGGCGATCGTCTACCTGTACTTCCTCATCCCGCTCATGGTGCTCACCTTGACGCCGGCGCTGGACGGCCTCAAACCCCAGTGGCGGGAGGCCGCGCAGAACAACCGCGCCACCGGCTTCCAGTACTGGCGGCACGTGGCCTTCCCCGTCCTGTTCCCGACGCTGCTCAGCGGCTTCGTCCTGCTGTTCGGCAGCGCTTTCAGCGCCTATGCGACGGCTGCCGCCATGGTGGGGAGCTCCATCCCCCTGGTGACCGTGAAGATCGCCTCGGCGTTGACGGGTGACGTCCTCGTGGGCCAGGGCAACGTCGCCCTCGCGCTCGGCATGAACATGATCATCGTGGCCGGGGTCGTCATGGGCATCCAGCTCCTGCTGCAGCGGAGGAGTTCGAAATGGCTGTCCTGACCGGCTCGCGCCCGGCGCGGACCGGGGAATCCCGACTCGGCGCCAACGTCGTCCTCACCGCAGCCGGGGTCTACTTCCTGGTCCCCATCGTCTGCGCACTGGCCTTCACCTTCGGGCTCGGCGACCCTCGGCAGACGCCCGGCCTGGACGCCTACACCGCGATCTTCACCACCGACGGGCTCGCTGGAAGTCTCGGCCTGACACTGCTCCTGGCCGCCGCCACGGTCCTGCTCGTACTCGGCCTGCTGCTTCCGGCCCTGCTCGCCGTGCGCCTTGCCGTCCCTCGTGCGAAAGCCGTGGTCGCAGTCGTCTGCATGCTCCCGCTCGTCGTCCCGGCGGTGGCTCTCGGTGCCGGAATCACCACGGTCTTGCGCTGGGGAACCGACTGGCTCTACGACACCCCGGGGTTCTCCGTGCTGGCCGCCCTCCAGCAGCCCGATTTCCCGTTGATCCTGGTGCTCGCCTACACGCTCATGGCCTTGCCCCTGGCCTACGTGACCCTGGAATCCGGGCTGACCGCGATCGACTTGAAAGTCCTGGTCGAGGCCGCGCGGTCCTGCCGGGCGTCCTGGCCCCGAGCCCTGTTCCTCGTGATCCTCCCGAACCTCCGGGAAGCCTTGCTGAACACCGCCTTCCTGACCATCGCCTTGGTCCTCGGGGAATACGCGGTCTCCGCACTGCTCGGCTTCGAGCCCTTCGCCGTCTGGACCGTTGCGATCAGCGGTGCCCACGCCCAGCTGTCCGTCGCCGTCTCCATGGTCGGCCTGATCGGCACCTGGCTCATCCTCATCGCGGTCGCGAAGCTCGGCCGCTCCAAAGCGCTCAAGGAGACTTCATGACGCGCACCACCAGATCCCGGCCCCCAGCTGCCACTTGCAGCGCGGGCCTGGAGTTCCGCGAACTGCGCCGATCCTTCGGCGCCACCACGGCCCTCGACGGGCTCAGCCTCACGATCAACCCTGGCGAGATGCTCGCCCTCCTCGGCCCTTCCGGCTGCGGGAAGACAACGGCGCTGCGCGTGGTCGCCGGTTTCGAACACCCCGACTCCGGTGAGGTCCTGTTGGACGGCAGCGACATCGCGGGTCACCCCGCACACCGGCGTGACGTCGGCATGGTGTTCCAGTCCTACAGCCTCTTCCCGCACCTCACCGCCGCCGACAACGTCGCTTTCGGAATGCGCATGCAAGGCGTCCCCGGTGCGAAGCGCCGGGCCCGGGCCCACGAACTCCTCGAACTCGTCGGACTTCCCACCCAGGCCGGCCGCTACCCGCGGCAACTCTCCGGCGGCCAGCAGCAACGGGTGGCCCTCGCCCGCGCTCTCGCCCTGGAGCCCCGGGTGCTGCTGCTGGACGAACCGCTCTCCGCGCTCGATGCGAAGGTCCGGAAGTCCCTGCGCGACGAGATCCGCCGTCTCCAGCTGGACCTGGGCATCACCACGCTGTTCGTCACGCACGACCAGGAGGAGGCACTGTCCATATCGGACCGGGTGGCCGTCATGCGGGCAGGCAGCCTGGAACAGTGCGCCACGCCGGACGAGCTGTACAACGCACCTGCCACCTCCTTCGTCGCCGAGTTCGTCGGCACCACGAGCCGCCTTCCCGGCCGTCTCAACAGCGACGGCACCCACGTGGACGTTCTGGATCTCACCCGCCCTGTCCAAGCGCACCTCCCCGCTCGGAACGGCAGTGCGGCCACCGCGCACGGCACCCGCGACATCGACGTCCTCGTCCGGCCCGAAGCCCTCGCTGTCAGCGCTGCTCCGGAAAGCCGGTCACGAGTCGTGGCTGCGTCCTTCCGGGGAGCGACGACGCGCCTCACGGTGCGCCTGGACAGCGGCCGGGAAGCCCTCGCCGATGTCCCCACCGCCGTGGCGTCCACCGTTCCGGTCGGTTCACGTGTCCGGCTCAGCCTCCCGGAACGCCCTGTCCTGATCGACCAGGCCAGGGAGGAGGAAGCCACCGCATGATGCCGCACCAGGACAGCACCGCCCTGCCTGACGGCGTGCAGGCCCATGCGGCACCGGAAGGCGCCGGAAATGCTCTGCCCGCAGCTGTGCTCTTCGACATGGACGGCACCCTCGTGGACACCGAACGGCTGTGGTGGGACGCCGTCGAGACGGTGGCCGACGACCTGGGCAGGACGCTCGGACCGGAGGACCGGCCTGATGTTGTCGGGCGCCCGTCCCAGCACACGGCCGCGTTCCTCGCGTCCACGATGGCCGCGGCGCCGTCTGCCAGCGCACTCGCCGAAACGCTCGACGAGACCTTCGCAGGCCTCGTGGCCCTGGAGGTCGTGCCCAGGCCAGGAGCCCTGCAGCTGCTCCACCTCCTGGCGGGGCAGGGGATCCCCGCGGCCATCGTGACGGCCTCGCCCCGCCGCGTGGTGGAGCTGGTCCGGGAACGGCTCGGACGTGAGCTGTTCGAGCTCGTCGTGGCCTTCGAGGACACCACCGTCTCGAAGCCTGCGCCTGACCCCTACCTGGAGGCCGCGCGACGGCTGGGAGCCCAGCCTGCTGAGTGCGTGGTGGTGGAGGACTCACCCGTTGGCCTCGCCGCAGCGGAAGCAGCCGGCTGCCCCGTCGTCGTCGTACCTTCCACCGTCCCGATCGACGCCGCCCCCGGCCGCACGATCATCACTTCCCTCGAAGAGGTCACGCTCCCGCTCCTGGCACGGGCAAGGGGTTCCGAGCGATGACCACCCCGACCACGAAACCGGTGACGACGGTGAACATGCCGACTCGCCCCACGCCTCCTGCCGCTGTCCGGCCCCGGATCATCCTGCTGGGCATCGACGGGCTCCGCTGGGACCTCGCAGCGGATTCCCCGGCCGCCCCGGCTTTGCGCGCCATGGCTGCCGAGGGCGAACTTCAGCCCATGGTGATGGAAGTGCCCACCATGTCCGGCCCGGGATGGTCCTCCATCCTCACGGGGACGACTCACGCCGAGCACGGGGTGAAGGACAACTCCTTCGTGGGGCACCGGCTCTACAGCAATCCGGACCTGCTCTCACGAGCCTTCTTCAGGAACCCTTCGACCAGGACTTTCGCTGCCGCGGGCTGGCCGCCGCTCGTCTCCCCGGACGGGCTGGGGCCGGTCATCCACCAGCGGCTCGAGCAGCAGAAAGCCGGCCTGCACACCGTCGTCTCCCGCGACGGTGAAACCCACGGATACGTCAGCATCGACGCCGAGATCACCGACTTCACCCTCGCGGCGCTCACGTCCCACAGCGTTCCCGACGTGGCCTTCGTGTACTTCTGCGATGTGGACGACGCCGGGCACGTCTACGGCGCCCGCAGCGAGCAGTACCAGGCGGCACTGGCCCGGGTTGACCGGCACATCGGCCGCATCCGTCGGGCCGTGCAGGCCCGGGCGGATGAACACGCCGAGAACTGGCTCCTGGTGGTGGTTGCGGATCATGGGCACCTGGACCAGGGAGGGCACGGCGGGAGCACACCCGAGGAACGGAATTCCTTCATCCTGCGCTGGCAGACCGCCGGCTCGCTCACCCCCTGGCCCAGTACGGTCTCGCCGCACGAACTGGTGGAACTCCTGCTGGACGAGAGCGCCCGGGAACGGTAGCGCGGCGGTTTCAGCGTCGGGACCGAGTGCGCGGTACTGCGTCGAACGACACTGATCTGCACCGGGTTGTCCTGGATTTCCTCGGTTTTCGCTGGTGAGTGTCCCTTGTGGACCGAGCTGGGGTTCGAATCCCGCCGTCCCGACGGTAGAGAGGGTCTTCGCAGGTCAAAGCCTGCGGAGACCCTCTTGTCTCCGCATCGGGGCGGCGCTGAACTTCACCTCGATCGGCGTCATCATGGGCGCAGCGAAGCCGCTCTCCCCGGAGCAGGGCGACAAAATCGCAAGCTTCGATCTAAGAGTCCTCTGTGGACCAGCCTTGGTGTCCTTCATCGGGGTGACGACCGTGGGCATCGGCTCGTAGTCACCACTTCGACGAGCCAGCGGATCCTGCGCTACTCCCCAGGTGCGGACTCCACACCCATGGGCGTTCAATGCCATGACTTCTGGGAAGAGGTTTACATCACCGAGGGCTCGTTCACGGACCTCACCCTCGGCCGGACTTTCTCCGCTGGTATGTACGCCTGCCGGCCACCGGGCATGCCACACGGCCCGTGGCGAACCGACGACGGTGTCGTGACCTTCGAAGTCCGCTACCCGACCAGACAGCCATGAGCGCCCCTTCGACGGTGCGTCCTCCGGCGGAGGTCTCCTCGAAGGGGTGGGATCAGCCCGGGTCGGCTGTCGTGACCTCGGCGTCGCGTTGCAGTTGTCGGCGGGCGTACTGCTCGTCGCGTGCGGACTTCTGCTCGAATTCGGCGTGGCGCGGGTTGAAGCGGCGGGACAGGAAGTATCCGGTGGCCAGCAGTGCGGCCCACAGGGGTAGTGCGAACAAGGCGATGCGGGCGCTTTCGTCGAAGGCCATCAGGACCACGACGGTCGCCAGGAAGACGATGCCCGCCGGGGCCAGGACACCAGCGGCGGGCAGCTGGTACGGCGATGCGGGACGTTGCCCCGCCTTCACCTTGCGGCGGTAGGCGATGTGGCAGGCGAGGATGACGCCCCACGTCCACAGCGCCGCGAGCGAGCAGATGGCCAGCAGGTACTCGAATGCCTGCTCCGGCACGACGGCGTTGAGCACGACGCCGAAGAGCATGAAGGAGCCGGACGCCAGCACCCCGGCGGCCGGGACGCGGTTGGCGTTGAGCGCGCCGAACCGCCTCGGAGCCATGCCGTCGTCGGCGAGTCGTTTGAGGAGCCGTGCGTTGGAGTACAACGCGCCCGCACTGCAGGACGACAGGGCCGAGGTCAGGACGACGAAGTTCAGGATCCCGGCGGCGGCCGGCACGCCGATCTGGGTCAGCGCCTGGACGAACGGGCTGTCCTCGGAGTTGAACTGGGGCCACGGCACGACCGACATCAGCACGGCCAGCGAACCGAGGTAGAACAGGACGATCCGCAGCGGTACCGAGTTGATCGCCTTCGGGATGGCGCGTTCGCGGTCCTTGGTCTCCACCGCTGTCATGCCGACCAGCTCGGACCCCTGGTAGGAGAAGACGGCGATCTGGATCGCGAGCAGGAAGCCGAGCACGCCGAACGGCAGGAAACCGCCTGCTGTGCCGGGGACGTCGAGGGCGAACAGGTTGGAGAACGTCGCCGATCCGCCGGCGGGCCCGAGTCCGAAGAGGATCACGGTGAGCCCGCCCGCGATCAGACCGAGAATCGCGACGATCTTGATCGAGGCGAACCAGAACTCGGCCTCGCCGAACACGCCGACCTTGGCGAGGTTCAGCAGGACCAGGACGACGAGTGCGATCAGCGCGGTGATCCACTGGGGAAAGCCCGGGAACCAGAACTTCACGAAGATCCCGGCCGCGGTGATCTCCGTCATGCCGATCAGGCCCCACGTGATCCAGTAACCCCAGCCGGTGACGAAACCGCAAGCCGGGCCGAGGAACTCGCGGGCGTAGTCGGCGAAGCTGCCGGAAACCGGGCGGTAGAGCAGCAACTCGCCCAGCGCCCGCATCACGACGAAGATGAAAGCACCGACGAGCGCGTAGGCCAGGACGAGGGAGGGGCCGGCGACCTCGATGCCGGCGCCCGAACCGAGGAAGAGGCCGACACCGATCGCGCCGCCGATCGCGATCATGCGGGTGTGGCGGGTCTGCAGGCCCTGCGCGAGGCCTTCGTCGGTGAGCTGTACGTCTTTGGACATGCTCGTTCCCGTTCCGATGCTGGGGGTGGGTTGTCGAGCCCTCGAAGGTCGAGGACGGGACAGATCAGAAGGCGGGGATTCCCCGCGAACGGTGAGCGCGGCCAGGTCGGGCCGCCGCCCCTGCCGTCGGGCCGGTGACCCGACGGCAAGGGGAGTCAGTTCGGTCGGTCCGCGGTGTAGTGCACGCCGGTGAACTGCTTGCGCCAGGCAGCGACGTCCGGTGCGACCGCGGTCGGGTCGCCGTCGCGGTCCAGGCCGCGGGCGATCAGCCCGGCCAGATCGGCCATGTCGTCGGGTTCCATGCCGAGCCGGACGAGCTCGGGGGTCCCCATCCGCAGGCCGTTGACATCGCCCTCGACCGGGCTGTCCGGCAGTCCGATCCCGCAGGCGAGCAGGTTCGCCTCGCGGAGGCGCTTCGCGGCGGCCTGGCCACCGCCCCACTGCTGCGCGCGGATGGCGAACTGGTGCGAACGGGTCGTCCCGCGGGAACCGGCGAACAGCGGCAGCCCGGCCTTCTCCAACTCGGCGGCGAGCCGGGCGGCGGTGTCCACCATCGCGGCCGCGTACGCCTCACCCGCGACCTTCCAGTCGAGCATGGTGACGGCCAGCGCGGCGGCCTTGCCCGCGTCGAAATTCGCGGTCAACCCGGGGAAGGCGATCTTGTCGAGGCGCTCGGCGAGCTCCGCGTCGTTGGTGACGACCGCACCCCCGGCCGGGCCTCCCAGGCTCTTGTAGGTGCTGAAGCTGATCAGGTCCGCACCCTCGACCAGGGGCTGCTGCCAGGCTTTGCCCGCGATCAGACCGCACAGGTGGGCGGCGTCGAAGAGCACCCGCGCTCCGACCTCGTCGGCGATGCCGCGGATCGATCCGACCGGGTGCGGGTAGAGGTTCAGGCTGGAGCCGATCGTGATGAGCTTCGGTTTCACCTCGTGCGCCAGGATGCGCAGGGCGTCGACGTCGACGGTGTAGCCGTCGGGCGAGACCGGTGCGGGCACGGTGTTGAGCCGGTACATCCCGGCCGAGCCGCCGGCGTGGTGGGTGACGTGGCCGCCGATGGTGGCGGGCGGAGCGATGATCGTGTCGCCCGGTTCGCACGTGGCCATGAAGGCGTAGAGGTTGGCGAGCGCACCGGAGGCCACGCGGATCTCGGCGTAGCGGGCGCCGAAGACCTCGGCGACGAGCTCGGCGGCGATGACCTCGATCTGCTCGATCGCCTCGAGGCCCATCTCGTACTTGTCACCCGGATAACCCAGCGACGGGCGGGAGCCCAGGTTCGCCGACAGCATGGCCTCGGCCCGCGGGTTCATGATGTTGGTGGCCGGGTTGAGGTTGATCGAGTCGACGTCGTGGATCTGCCGGTTCTCCTCGACCAGGTGGTCCAGCTCGGCCAGCAGACCGGTCGGTGTTGCGGCGGCCGCGGCTCCGGCAACCGCGCGGACCCGGCGCTCGGCGTGTTCGGGCACCCACGGGCGGTGGGCGAGTGCTGTCATGTCCGACGTTCCTCTCCGGCCGAGCCAGTGGTGCACCACCAGTCCAGCCACCTGTCTGACCAGTGCGTTCCGTCAACCGTAGGGAGCGGCGAGGCGTCAGGACACCGGCAGAACGCTCGGACTTGTGAGCGGCCTCTCCTACACTTGCAGGAGAGATCGCGAAGGGAAGGGCGCCGTGCCGGAACAGCAGCTCCAGGAGCAGCTCGACGCCCTGGCCGTCGAGCTGCGGCGCGGGTTGACCATCGACGGCGTCGGCGGTGATCTGCTGGCTTACAGCGCGCAGCGCGGTGACGCCGACCAGGTGCGGATAGAT
>NZ_JBEOVY010000017.1:0-39687 GCF_040295745.1 Saccharopolyspora sp. NPDC002686 | reverse complement strand
GTCCGGTCCGCAGTTTCAATTGAAACTGCACCTCGCCGGACCGCAGTTTCAATTGAAACTGCGGTTCCTCGGCGGGGGCTGGATGCGATCAGCGGGACAAGTGCGTGGCGAAGAAGCCGACCACGTGGTCGCGGATCGCGGGCACCGATTCGGCCGGGTCGATCGTGCCGACCAGCTTCGCCCGGTCCTCGGCGCTCATCAGCCCGGCGTCCTGGAGCTGGGGTGCCGTGGTGCCGTAGTCGGTGAGCACCCAGTGGGTGGCGTCGTCGAGCTGCTGCCAGCGGGTGCATCCGCGCTGATGAGCAAGCATCGCTGACCACGACCGCTCGATCCGCTGGTCGCGGAAGCCGTCGGTGCCGAGCAGCAGCAGCGGTCGGTCCGTGCCCTCCCGGGCGATCGGGAGCAGCTCGCCGGGCTCTTCCGGCAGGTATTCCAGGTATCCCTCCATGTTGACCGCGGCAGCGATTCGCCGGTCCTCGTGCATTGCCTCGGCCGCGGTCGCCCCGCCGGCGGAGTGCCCGTAGCTGCCGACTCGTCGCAGGTCCAGCGCCCGGCCGATGTTCTCGGGCAGTTCTCGGGATTCCGCGTCGGGGTTCCGCCCGGCGGCCAGCTCTCCCAGCTGGTCCAGGACGAACCGGGTGTCGGCGATGCGGGTGCCGAGCATGGTGCGGAACAGCTCCGGGTCCGTCCGCGGATCGCCGGGCATGTCGATCATCCGCACCCGACCACCGGGGAACTCGACCTCGCTGGTCTCGCCGGGGTGGTCGATGGTCACCACGACGTTGCCGTTGCTGGCGAGCTCTTCGGCGAGCCCGGTGCCGATGGCGCGCGGATCGACGCCACCGGGGCTGTAGAGCAGGACCGGCCGCCGGACGGGTTGAGCCGGCGCGCCGGTGTGCGAGTGGGTCGCGGTGGCCGCCCAGTCGACCCCCTCGTCCGGCAGTTCGGGATGCAGGTAGACCGGGTCGAATCCCTTGAACGCCTCCGCCGCGGCGGGCGTCAGCTGCGGTGCGAGCGGGTATCCGCGGACGTCGTCCGCCGGGTAGAACACCGTGACCATCAGTTCCCTGGCGCCGCCGTGCCACGGGTCGGTCCGGTCGCGGTCGACCAGGTGCAGCACGGTGGTGCCGAGCCGGTGCGGGCCGGCCGGGGGCGGCAGCTCCAAGGTCACCTCCGCCGGGACCGGACTCGTCGTTCCAAGCATGTTTCCCCTCCTGTTTCAGGGCATGACAGGTCAAGCCACCAATTCCGTTGCGTGCAAATGCTTTCCGCTGCTGGTCAGCTCAGGGACTCGGCGACGCGGTCCAGGTAGTCCGGCAAGTCCTCGCCGAGCACGAAGTCCTGCCGCTCGGGAACGGCGCGCTCGCGGAGGAACTGCAGCATCGAACTCAGGATCTCCGGATCGCCACCGGTGAACACGTCGACCAGCTCGAACAGCCGCCGGGCGCTGCGCTGCACGTCGGGGTCGTCCACCGGGTCGTCGGCCTGGCAGTGGCGCACCAGTTTCGCCGCCACCAAGGGCCATTCCGAGTCCAGCATCTCCCTGCCCTCGGGTCCGAGCGCCTCGGCGCGTTCGGCCAGGACGGCCCGCTGCTCATCAGTGATGTGCTGGTCGATCGTGCTCATCCGCCCCAGCGCGGCGAGGAGCTCGCCGGTTTCCGGACGCCGGGATTCGTCCAGCTGCTCCAGCAGGCTCCTGGTCCGGTTCCGCAGCGCGTCCAACCGGCTCGCCTGCTCGTCGAGCTGACCGAGGTGCCCGACGAGCACCTCGCGCAGCGCGGCGGGATCGGCCAGCACATCACCGATCTCCTCCAGTGACATCCCCAGCTCCCGAAGCAACCGGATCTGGTAGAGCCGCTGCAGGTCCTGCTCGGTGTACCTGCGGTGCCCGGAAGCGGTCCGCTCACCGGCCCTCAGCAGCCCGAGCTCGTCGTAGTGGTGCAGCGTGCGCACGGTCAGGCCGGTCGCCTCGGCCAGCGCCCCAACGCTCCGAAGCGGCCGCTTCGCACCCCCGGTTCCGGTCACGGATCCGACACTAGAACCTCCCGCTACGTCAGGTTCAACCCCCGGTTCAGCACGCCAGCAATGACGCGCCGAGCCCAATTCCGTTGTGAGCAGCAGGTCCCGAAGCCTTGCGCCCCTCTACAGGCCGCCCTACTATCCCTGAGTCTCGATCGATCGATCGAGCGGTTCACGGAGAGCCGACCGAACAGCTCGCGGCGGGAGCGATGGGATGCACGGCACCAGGGATCTGCGTCGGGTGGCTTCCGCGGCGTTCGTCGGCACGGCGCTGGAGTGGTACGACTACTTCCTCTTCGGCGCTGCGGCCGCGCTGGTCTTCGACCGCGTCTTCTTCCCGGACCTCGACCCGAGCACCGGTCTGATCGCCTCCTTCCTCACCTTCGCGGTCGGCTTCGTCGTCCGGCCGCTGGGCGGAATCCTGTTCGGGCACATCGGTGACCGCTTCGGCAGGCGGCGGGCGCTGACCGCCACCCTGCTGATCATGGGGCTGTCCACCGGCGCGATAGGGCTGCTGCCCGGCTACCAGCAGATCGGGTTCGCCGCCCCGCTCCTGCTCGCCTTCCTGCGCTGCCTGCAGGGGATGTCCGCCGCCGGCGAGTGGTCCGGTGCGACGCTCATGGCGGTCGAGCACGCGCCCGCCGGGCGGCGCGGCTGGTACGGCGCGATGCCGCAGTACGGAGCGCCGGCGGGCACCCTGCTGTCCAGCGGCGCGATGGCGCTGGCGACGCTGCTGCCCGACGAGCAGTTCTTGTCGTGGGGTTGGCGGGTCCCGTTCCTGGTCTCGTTCGCGCTGCTGGTGGTCGCCTTCCAGGTCCGGCGCCGGGTCGAGGAATCGCCGCTGTTCCAACGGGAATCCCGGGAGAAGGTGCCGGTCCTGGCGGTGCTGCGCGGCCACTGGCGGGAGGTCCTGATCGCGTTGTCGGCGACCATCGCCAACACCGGCGGCCTGTACCTGCTGACGACGTTCCTCGTCGGCTACGGCACGAGCGCCTTGGGGCTGTCCAGGCAGGTGATGCTCGCGGCGACGCTGATCCCGGCGGCGCTGGAGTTCGCGGTGATGGCCTTCAGCGCGCGGCTGACGGACCGGTTCGGCCCGGCCCGCATCTGCGTCTCCGGGTCGCTGCTCTCCGCGGTCACCGCTTTCCCGGTGTTCCTGCTGGTGGACACGCGATCCCCGGCGTTGGTGGTGCTGGGAGCCGTCATCGGGATCAGCATGCTCACCGTCACCTACGCCGCGCTGGGCACCCTGCTCGCGTCGATCTTCCCGCCGCCGCTGCGCTACACCGGCGTCGCGATGGGCGTCAACCTCGCCGGGGTGGTCGGCGGGCTGCTGCCCTACTTCGCCACCCAGCTGCTCGTGGTGTCCGGCAACGCTTCTTGGCCCGCGGCGACACTGCTGCTCGCGATCTCGGTGTGGAGCCTGCTCGGCAGCCTCGCCGCCCAGCGCCGGACGCGCGCGGAAACCGAAGCGCGACAACCCGAACCAGCAGCCTGACCGCGACGAGAGGAAACCCGGCATGCCCAGCGTGATGACCGTGTCAGGTCCGGTCGAACGGGATCGGCTAGGTCCGACCCTCCCCCACGAGCACCTGTTCATCAACCTGCTCCGCGAACGCCGCGGGGATGGCCTGATCGTCGACGAGCAACTGGTCACCGAGGAGGTCGGCGCGTTCGCCGCGCTCGGCGGCGGCACCATCGTGGACCTCACCTCCGCCGAACTGACCACGGGTGCCGCGCCGGTGCCCAGCCATGACGCCACCGGCAGCACCCGCGACCCGCAGAACGTCCTGGCCATCGGGCGCGTCGCGAAAGCCAGCGGGCTCAACGTGGTGCTGGGCACCGGGCACTACCGGGACCCGTTCCTGGAGCGGGACTGGTTCGACCGGCACGACCCGGACCAGATCGCCGAGCACCTGGTCCGGGACCTGACCGAAGGCTTCCCCGGAACCGGTATCTCGGCGGGCATCATCGGCGAGATCGGCGCCGACAAGTGGTACATCTCGGCGGCCGAAGAGCGGTCGTTCCGCGCTGCTGCTCGCGCCCACCGCGCTACCGGGGCCGCGATCTACACGCACGCGGCGCGCTGGCCGGTCGGCCTGCCGCAGCTCGATCTGCTCGCCGAGGAGGACGTGGCGCCGGAGCGGATCGCGATCGGGCACTGCGACCTGGTCGAGAAGCCCGGCTACGCGCTGGAGATCGCGCGCCGAGGGGCCTACGTCGGGATCGACACCATGTTCACCGCCAACCCGCACGAGGTGGGTCGGCGGGTGGCGATGGTGCTCGAGCTCGCGCGGGCCGGTCATCTCGACCAGATCCTGCTGTCCCACGACGTGTGCGTGAAGTCGCAGCTCAGCGCCTACGGCGGCCCCGGGTACTCGTTCGTGCAGACCGTCTTCCGGAAGGCCTTGCGCGAGGCGGGGATCGACGACGGCGAGTTCGAGCACATCACCGCAGCCAACCCGGCGCGGTTGCTCTGCGGGTGATCACGCGCTCGGGAGGTGGAGTTCGGCCCAGGGGTCGGTGGGGACGGTTTCCGTGCTGCGGCCCAGGTCGTCGAGGATCCGGGACTGCCGCTTCGGTTGGCGGAGGGTGATCGCGCGTTCGGCCAACGACAGCGACGGCAGCTGGGCCGCCAGGCGCTCCTCCAGGCGGTGGCAGTCCTCCGGTGCGCGCAGCCAGACGATCATCACCAGGTTGTGCGCACCGGTCACCGCAGCGCAGAACCGGATCTCCGGGAGCTTGGCCAGCGCCCGGCCCACCTCCGACAGGTCCTCGGCGGGCGCGTTGGCCCAGAAGATCGCCGAGACCGGCCATCCGGTGAGGCTCTGCGCGACTTCGCAGCGGATCGACACCAGTCCCTGGTCGACCAGCTTCGCCAACCGCCGCCGCGCCGTCGACACGCTGGTCCCGGTCAGCTCGGCGAGCTCGGCCACGCTCCGCCGCCCATCGGTGCTCAGCGCGACGATCAGGTCGCGGTCCTTCTCGGTCAGCACGCCCTGCTTCGCGCGCGGGGGCGCGTGCGCGGCCAACTGCGCTCGCTGCGCCGGGGACAGCGCGTTCAGTCGCCACTGCACGCCTTCGCTGAAGATCGTCGTTGCGGTGTGCACGCTCGTCCGCCGCACTCCGGGGTGGTGGCTGAGCTCGTCGAGCACGAATCGCGACAGCGCGGGGAGGCTGCGCGCGTTGATCAGGACCAGCAGGTCGCGGCCGCTGCCCACGTGGTGCACCGAAACGACTTGCGGCAGCCGGGCCAGCAGGACCGCGAGCCGGTCCCGCTCGCTCGGTCGGCAGTCGATCTCCACGCATCCCAGCACGAACGCGGTCGGCGCGGTCAACCGCGCGTAAGCGGTCATCCACACCAGGCCCTGCTCGGTGATGCGCTGCCACCGGCGGGCGGCCGTGCTCGGATCGATCCCCAGCACCGAACCGATGACCTGCCAGGAACCCCGCGGGGCGATCTGCACGGCGTTGACGAGCGAGAGGTCGACCTCGTCGAGGCTGGACGAATCTTGCATGCACGGACCTTCATATGACGATTTCCAGCAATTCAAGCAGCGCTTCTGGTGCGTTGTCCACCCTGTCGTGAACTGCGGGCGGCGGCCCGCGCTCGACTTCGCCCGGAGACCTCATGGACACAGACGCAGCGCCTGCCCGGCGGACCCGGTTGGACCGGGTGTTCGCCGGCATCGAGCGGATCGGCAGCAAGCTGCCCGAACCGTTCTTCCTGTTCGTCTACCTGCTCGCGGCGCTAGCGGTGATCTCCACCGCGGTGGCCGCTTTCGACGTCACCGTCGACGTTCCCGGCAAGGCCGAACCCGTCCCGGTGCGGGCGGTGCTCAGCACCGACGGCCTGGTCTGGTTCCTGACCAACTTCGTGGACAACTTCATCGGCTTCCCGCCGCTGGGCACCGTGCTGGCGATGATGCTGGTGGTCGGTTTCGCCGAGCGGACCGGTTTCCTGTCCTCCGCGGTGACGCTGGTGTTCGGCCGCGCGCCGCGCTGGCTGCTGCCGTACGCGGTGGCGTTCGTGGCGTGCCAGGCGCACGTCATGTCCGACCCGTCGCTGATCGTCATCCCGCCGCTGGCCGCGCTGATGTTCAAGGCGGCCGGACGGCACCCGGTGGCCGGTCTGATCGGCGCTTTCGCCTGCGGGGCAACGGGTTACGGCGGCGGGATCCTGATCGGATCGCTGGACGGCCTGCTGGAGGGCATCACCGAGAAGGCGGTCAAGATCGCCCCGCTCGGCGTCGAGGTGCACACCCACATCGCGATGAACTACTTCTTCGCGGCCACCGCGGGTCTGCTGCTGCCGCTGGTCGGCGGGTTCCTGATCGACCGGGTGCTGGAGCCGCGGCTGGGCCCGTGGACCGACCCCGATGGCGAGCAGACCGCCGAGCTCACCTCGCAGCAGCGCAAGGGCGTGTGGCGGGCGTTCGCGCTGCTGGGCGCCTACGCCGTGGTCGCCTTCGGCACCTGGCTGATCCCCGGCAGCTTCCTGCGCGGTGAGGGCGGAGCGCTGGTGCCGTCGCCGTTCCTGGACAGCATCGTGCCGCTGATCATCATCGCGTTCCTGCTGGCCGGGCTCGCCTACGGGCTGACCGCGGGCACCGTCGCCCACCGCGCCGACCTGCCTCGGATGATGACCGAAACCGTCAAGGACATGGCGGGCTACATCGTCTTCATCTTCGTCGCGGCCCAGTTCATCGCGCTGTTCACCTGGTCGAACCTGGGCACTCTGATCGCCATCGGCGCGGCCGACGGACTGCGCGCCGCGCACCTGACCGGTTTCCCGGCCATCCTGGTGATGGTGCTGCTGACGACGGTGGCGAACCTGTTCATCACGTCCGGTTCGGCGCTGTGGTCGCTGCTGGCCCCGGTGATGATCCCAGCTTTCTCCATCCTCGGCTACGACCCGGCGTTCATCCAGGCCGCCTACCGGATCGGCGACTCGACCACGCAGGCGGTCAGCCCGCTCAACGCCTACGTCTACATCCTGCTCAGCGTCAACAAGAAGTACCAGCCGGAGACGCAGCTGGGCACGCTGCTGGCGCGGTTGAGCTTCTTCGTGCTGCCGTTCTTCGCGATGTGGCTGCTGATCCTGGCCGCGTTCTACTTCTTCGACCTGCCCATCGGCCCGGGTTCGGGCATCCGGCTGTAACCGTCCACAGAGGAGAGATGATGAACTTCGACGAGCTCGTGGCGTTGCGTCGCGACTTCCACCAGCACGCCGAACCGGCGTTCCTGGAGATCCGCACCTCCAGCATCGTCGTGTCCCGCCTGCGCGAACTGGGCCTGGAACCGCTGACCGGCCAAGCAGCGATGCGCGCCGAAACCGTGGTCGACTACCCCACCGCCGAGCAGCGCGAGCTGTTCGCCGAACGCGCGGTGCGCACCGGGGCGGACGCGGAGAACGTCAAGCACGCCACGGAGTTCGGCACGGCAGTGATCGCCGATGTCCAGGGCAACCGACCGGGCCCGGTCTGGGCCTTGCGCTTCGACATGGACGCCCTGCCGCTTGCCGAGTCGGACAGCCCCGAGCACGCCCCGGCGGCGAACGGCTTCCACTGCGACTACGGCGCGATGCACGCCTGCGCGCATGACGGCCACACCGCCATCGGCCTCGGCCTGGCGAGCCGCCTGGTCGCCGACAACGACTTCGCGGGAACCGTGCGATTCCTGTTCCAGCCCGCGGAGGAAGGCGGCCGCGGCGCGGCGTCGATGCTCGCGGCCGGCGCGGTCGAAGGCGTCGACCGGTTCGTCGCGGTGCACCTCGGCCTGGACGACCCGGCAGGCAAGGTCAGCGGCGGCATTCAGGGCCTGCTGGCCACCACCAAGATGCGAGCCACCTTCGCCGGCACCGCGGCGCACGCCGCCGGAGCCCCGGAGCAGGGCGCGAACGCGCTGGTCACGGCAGCGAGCGCACTCCTGAACGTGATGGCGCTGCCGCGCTACTCGTCCGCGGACACCCGCATCAACGTGGGCACCCTCCAAGGCGGCGACAACGTCAACATCGTCCCGTCCTGGGCCACCATGACCCTCGAAGCCCGCTCCACGGACTCCGACGTCAGCGCCTCCCTGACCGAACGCATCAAGACCACCCTGCGCGGCTCCGGCGAAATGCACGGAGTGGCGGTCGACGTCGTCGAAACCGGCGGCTCGGCCACCATGGACTGCGACGCCGAGCTGGTCGACGCGGTCAACGCCATCGCAGCCGACCTCCCCGACGCCACGACGACCGAAGGCCTCAAGCAGATGGGCGGCAGCGACGACGCCAGCCTCTTCGCCCGAGAAGTCCAGCGCAACGGCGGAATCGCGACCTACATGACAGTCGGCGGAGGCAACGAAGCCCCCCACCACAACCCGCTGTTCGACATCGACGAACGCGCGATCCCGGTCGCCCTGGACGTCCTGGAACAGCTCATCCGCCGCTGAGCGAACGGAGGGTGCCTTCCACCGACCTGTTGGAAGGCACCCTCCTGCTCGCGTGCCTCTAGAACCTGTGAAGGCAAGCGAGGGATCAGTCCAGGCAAAAGCGAGAGGAATCGGCGGCACATCCCTAACATCTGCTGGGTGGGAACCGTCGAAGCGCTGACACCGAACCTGAGCCAGGCCGACACGGCTGGTCTGCTCGAGGTCGACCCGGACGAACTCGCCGGGTACGCGGCCGATGCGGCGCAACCTTGGTTCCGTCGCAAGCTGTGCGCAGATGCGCTCGCAGGGCGCGTTCCGGAAACTCGCGTACCGGAGCTGTTGGAGTGCATCCGTGATCGCAGCGAAACGCCCCGGGCCCGCAGCGCCTTGCTCGGCATCCTCGGGCACCGGGAAGAACTTCGAGCCTGGCTGTACCACGAGGACCGGGAGTCCGACGACGCGTACGGGATGCCCGAGGCGATATTGAGCGCACGCGGTGCCGCCGGAGATCGCACGACGGCTCATGACCTGGCGACGCTTGCGAACGATCCGTGGGCTCACCGCCGCGTGGTCGGCGAGGCCGGATTGGACGCGCTCGTCGCCCGGTACGGGGCCGAGGCGATCATCGCTGATCTCGGGGACGCGCGTCCGGAAGATCGTGCGTTCCGCGTGCGGATGCGGCATCGCGCGGGTGAGGACGTGACGACGGCGCTCGCGGACCCGGACGTGGGAGTGGCACATTTGGCCCATTCGCTCGTGGACGACGAAGAGCGCCTCCGCGAGTACCTCGAACAAGCCCCCACCGTCGAGGCGAAGCTGTGGTCGGCGTGTGCGCTGTACCGCCTCAACAACGACCTCGCCGAAGCCCGGACGATCTACGACTCGCTGGGGCGTCCTCGCGTCGAGGTCGACGGTCTCGACGACGAAGTCCGTGCTGCGGTCCGTCGCGAATACGTGCCCGATTGCGAACCGCGAACCGATCCGCGCTGGCGACTCGAAGCGATCTGCGTCGACCCGGTGCAGCCAGCCGACGAGGACGAGCTGCTCGCACGCGCGAGAGCAGCGCTCACCGCAGCGAACCTGGAACCGGGAACTCCGCGGTCAGACGAACCTCCCGGAGGTCGGACCACGTACAACGTGCTCGATCACGTGGGCGGCTCGGTCGCCGTCAGCACCCTCGGTCGATTCGTCATCAGCAACGAGGCGAACTCCGCCGCGCGAAGTGCCCTGGAACCAGCTGGATTCCGCTGGATCGACGAGCCTCTCGCCTCGACGACCGTCACCGGACTCTGCACCTACTTCTTCGGCGACCGTGGGCCGCTCGAAGTCCGGGACCTCCTCTTCTACTGGCAGGACTGAAACAGAGCAGCGGTTCACCTCCTCGCTGTTATCCGATCAGGAAACGAGCTGGGCTCGGAGAGTGTCGTAGGCCCACTGCTCCCACTGGTCCGGGGTCCAGCCGCGGTCGCGCACCAGCAGCAGGTAGAGCTCTGGGCTGAGGAGGCCGAACAGGACGTCGGCGGCGTGGTCGACGGACAGATCGGCTCGCGCTCCTGGCTTGGTGACCAGGGATTTCGCCGTTGCGGCTTGGACGGTGTAGCGCGGGTCTTCGCCCTTCGGCCACAGGTCCACGACCTCCGGGTCCGTCGCTGCCGCGACGCGCAGCACCTCCACGATCGCCGCGACCCGCTCCAGCACCTGGCGGGTGCCCGCGATGTGCGCGCGGAGGTGGGCTTGCGCGGTCTCCTCCGCCAGGGCGTCGCGGAACCACTGGCGGTCCATCGTCGCGACCGGCTCGTCGTCGCCCGCGATCGCGGTGTCCACGACCTCCTTCAGCAGGTTCCGCTTGTTGCGGAACGTGAAGTAGATGGTCTGCACCGCGACTCCGGCCCGGTCCGCGATGTCCTGCAACGGCGTCGCGCCGTAACCGCGCTCCACGAACAGCTCGCCCGCTGCGCGCAGCATCCGCAGTCGTGTCTGCTTGGCCTTCTCGGCCCGCTTGTTGACCGGACTCATGACTGGAGTCTATAACTAGAGTCCATCACTAGTGACTGACTCTAGTGAAACTGGAGGGTCCGATGCAGAACGTGGTCAACGTCCAGCAGGCCGAGGCGTGGAACGGCTGGGAGGGCGAACTCTGGGCATCGAACGCCGAGCGCTACGACGGGATGCTCGACGACTTCAACGCTGCACTGTTCGCCGCCGCCCAGATCGACCGAGCCCACCGAGTGCTCGACGTCGGGTGCGGCACCGGAAGAACCACGCGGCTGGCCGCCGGACAGGCGACGCGCGGCCGAGCCGTCGGCGTCGACATCTCCGCCCCGATGGTGGCCCGCGCCCGCGCCGATTCGGCCGACATCCCCAACATCGAGTTCGTCCAGGCGGACGCCCAGGTTCACCCGTTCCCGGAAGCCCGTTTCGACGTGGCCATCAGCCGCGGCGGCGTGATGTTCTTCGCCGACCTGGTCGCCGGGTTCAGCAACATCCGGCGCGCGCTCCGCCCCGACGGCAGGCTGGCGTTCATCAGCCCGGCAGCCCCCGATCCGGATGGCGACTACGCTCGCGCGACCGCAGCCCTGGGCGAGTTCATGAAGAAGCCGTCACCAGCATCCCTCGGCATGATGTCCATGGTGGACCCCGTCCGCATCGACGAAGTCCTCGACTCCGCCGGATTTCGTGACATCGCAGTGGAGAAGGTCGAAGCCGATCAGAACTTGGGCGAGAACGCCGACGACGCAGCGGAGTTCGTCTGCTCGCTGGCACCGGTCCAGTTCAACCTGCGACATCTCGACAAATCCACTGTGGATCGGCTCCGCTCGGAGCTGAGCTCGGGATTCCAACCGCACGAAACCGCGCAGGGCGTGCGGGTCGGCGGCACCGTTTGGCTGGCCAGCGCCACCTGCTGAAAGGGAAGGACCTGTCGTGGAGCAGACCGCGAACACCTCGCAGTCCGAAGCCTGGAACGGTGCCGAGGGCACCCACTGGGTCGATCACCAAGACCGCTACGACGCCGTGAACAGCGGGTTCAACGACCACCTGCTGCACGCCGCGAGCCTCACCGAACGGGATCGGGTGCTCGACATCGGTTGCGGCAACGGACAGACGACCCGGATGGCCGCCGCACGTGCGATGCACGCCGTCGGCTTGGACCTGTCGGCTCCGATGCTGCAACGAGCTCGGCGCACCGCGGCGCAGGAAGGCATCGACAACGTCTCGTTCGAGCAGGGTGATGCCCAGGTGCACCCGTTCCCACCTGCCGGTTTCGACGTGGTGATCAGCAGGTTCGGCGTGATGTTCTTCGCCGACCCGATCGCCGCGTTCACCAACATCCACCGCGCCTTGCGGCCCGGCGGCCGGCTGGCGTTCGTCTGCCTGCGCGAGCGCCACGACGGAGATCTGGGCGCGGTCCTGGATGCGATGGCCGAACACCTTCCGGCGCCCGCCCCCGTCGACCCGCACTCCCCCGGCCCGACCTCCCTGGCGGACCCGAACCGCATCCACGAAGTGCTGACCGGCGCCGGATTCTCCGACGTGACGGCAAAGCCCGTCGATGCACCCCAGCTCTGGGGCCACGACCCGGCCGACGCGGCCAACTTCCTCTTCGAGTGGGCCCCGGTTCGAGCAATGCGCAGCAATGCGAACGCGACCGAAACAGAACGCGCCCACGCAGCCCTCACCGAAGCGATGCAACGCCACCACCAACCCAACGGTGTGCAACTGCGCGGCTCCGCATGGCTGACCACCGCCACCCGCTGAAGCCCCCAACGCACTGAGCCTTTCGCGTAACGACTTGCTGCTCCGTGCGACCACGTGGTGCGGTCATGGCCGGTGCGCAGGATGCCGAGGGCGGCTGCGACGATCTGCGAAGTTGATTTTGGTCGGACCAACCTTCATACCCAGGAGGTCGACACCACGATGACCGACGCCCGCACCCCACCTGCATCCTGGCCCCGCGCCGCCGCCTCGGGCCTCGTTGAGGTCGAGCGACACCTCTTCCGGCTCTCAGACCCGGAGGCACCGGCGTTGCGCCAGGCCCCGCTCCCCTCCGAGGAGTCTCCCGTCACAACCGGAGCCGGCCCGGATCTCGCGCTGTTCCACAGCGTTCTGGAAGATGGCGCCGTACATGCGGATTTGGAACTCTGGGAGCACCCCGCACCCGCACCGCCCCATCCGTGGGATCTGACGGTCGTCCACGAGGTGGAGATCGCCGGTCCGCACATCGCGCTCGTCTCGGGCACCTCCAGCCTCGGGGCGGACTGCGTCCTCCCGGTGCCCGCCGACACCTACGTCCTCGAGGCCCGCTGCCGCGACCGAGCCGCAGCCGAGGCGGCCTTCCTCGCCTGGCTGGACGCGGAGGAGGAAGAAGGAGCGGAACCAACGACCGAATCCTGGCCCCACGACGGGATCGAGCGCTGGCTCGTACGGCTGTGGCCCACTCGACCGGCCACCGCTTGACGAGGCGCGTAAGTCGACCGAGGGACCGGGACCTTCATACCGGAGCTCTGTGTCTTTTCCTTGCGCCACAGCTGAACCGGCGTGTTGTCGCACTCCACTACCCGACGTCACCAACTGTTACCCGGGATAGCTCACTGTTCACATCACAATCCGGCCGAATCGATGGATAGCCGGTCCGGTCTTCACCCGCCTCTATTGCGGGCAGTACTGACGTTCGCGTGCTTACGACGAATTCGCAGCCGGTCGACCGAGACGGCGCGGGCCTCCTCATGCGCCGTTCTCACGCCTCGTCCGAATCTGCGGCGTCGAGCTCGTTGAGGCGATGGCGAACGACGTCACCGTCGGTGTGGCCGAGCCGGTCGAGCAGGACGAGCGCGGATTGCCAGGCTTGGCGAGCCCCCGACACGTCGCCACCTGCGTGCAGGGCTTCGCCGAGCTTCGTGAAGCTGTCGGCCTCACCTAGCTCGTAGCCTATTGTCCGACAGTGCTCCACCGCCAGTTGGTAGGAACGCACCGCCTCATCGGTTTGTCCGGCGAGGAGGTGAACCGATCCGATTCGGAGCAAGGCGAAACCGCGCAAGAACTGATCGGAGCTGATTTCGAGTGCTTGGCGTAGATGGGCCAAACCCGCGGTGAAGTCACCGAGGTGGGCCTCCGCGAGTCCGAGAACTGCCTCGGCCACTCCATCCAGCGCAACCTGGTCATCGGAGATTCCCCGTATTCGCAGCGCATGCCGAGCAGAGTCAGCCGCATCCGCGTAGCGCTCCAATTCGAGGAAAGACTCTCCGACCTGGATGTGCATCGCCGCTTCTCTGTTGTGCTCTCCCAGCTCCGCGAAGAGTTCAACGGCCGATTGCGCAAATTTGTTTGCTGTGTTGAATTCTCTGTGGAAGTAGTGCGCGGTGGCGAGATCGCCGAGCAGCCGCGCCTGCGCGACGCGGTTTCCGCTACCAAGTGCCCCCCTGAGCCCCTCGTTGCTGCTGACCTTCAGCTCGTCGATCGATCCGCGCAACTTGAACGGGTAGGCGGCAGCATGCGCCAGCCAGGGGCCCTCGGACATCCCGAGTGTCACTGATTGGCGGATGGCAGCCAGCACGCTGGTGTGCTCGGCATCCCACCACGCTAAGGCTTCTTCGTAGGTCGTGAATTCGCGGGCCAGTCGCGCTTTGGCATCCGCGATCTCCGGAAGCACTCGGAGAGGTGCCAGTCGTCGGTTAGCTGCGTATGTCATTCGGAGGTAGTGGCCGAAAAGGCGCTGCAACGCTGCTGAGCGCTCCTCCTCAGTGTCATCACGGTGCACCCGCTCACGTGCATAGGCGCGTAACAAGTCGTGGAACACGTAGCGGTCTGCCGTGCGTCTGGTGAGCAGATGTGCCCTGCAGAGCTCAGCCAGCGCCCGGCGGGTTTGGCGTTGGTCTGCTCCTGCGAGCGCAGCAGCTGCTTCAGCGCTTATATCGGGAGAGTCCGGCAGTCCCAACAGCCGGAAAAGTCGAGCTGCTTGCGGGGAAAGCGCCCGGTAGGACCAGGAAAACACAGCGCGGATGCCGGTCCTTCCACCAAGATCCAGCACATCGAGCCGCTCGCGCTCGTCGCTCAAGTCACTGGCGAGTTCCTCCAGAGCGACGTCCGGTTCGAGCGCGGCCTGCGCCGCTACCAGGGTCAGCGCCAGCGGCAACCCCGCGCAGTGCTCCAACAACGCCGCAACCGCGTCCGGGGAGTTGGCCAGCCTCTCGTCGCCCAGAAAACCGGCCAACAAACGGCGGCCTTCGTCGTGGGTCAGTGTGACGAGGGTGAGGCGCTGCGCTCCGTGATGGGCGACCAGCTCATCAAGGCGCTGACGACTTGTCACGACGACCAGGCATCCCGGCGAGCCGGGCAGCAGCGGCAACACCTGCTCCGCATCGCGGGCATTGTCCAGAACCAACAGCATCCGCCGCCCGTGCGCCAGCGTCCGGAACTGCGCTGCCCGTGTCTCTTCTGCTGCCGCGACCGCTTCTGGTGCCACCCCCAGCGCGGCAAGGAATCCGGCCAACGCCTCAGTCGGCGCCATCGGCTCGGTCACCGGGTCGAAACCGCGCAAGTTCACGTACAGTTCCCCGTCGGGAAACTGCTCCCGGATCCGGTGAGCCCACTGCACTACCAGCGTCGACTTTCCCACCCCTGCGATCCCATCAACGGTCGACACCAGGACGGTGCTATCACGGCCGTTCAGCAGTGTGGTCAGCGCGTCTTGTTCGACCGTCCGGTTGATGAAATTCCGCACCGCCGCTGGAAGTTGGCGCGGCACCATTCGAGGGCTCACCACCGAGTCAGCGGAGCCTTGAATGTAGATATCTCCCAGCACGTTCTGCGCCTGGACGATGTTCTCCGCGGAGGACGCGGTGTTGCGCGTCCCCTCGGTCGACGACTCCACGAAGCCCCCTCGTCCGCGTCAGCATGACAACCAGCGTGAGACTGGCATAGGCGTGATCACCCCTGCACCCCCCATCCGCGTGAGTTGCGCGAACCGCCCGTGATCGTTGGTCTTGGGCGGTTCGCGTAACCCTGGGCCGTTCTGGTCGTTGATCTCCCCGACGTGCTGGGAGGTCTTCATGCGCCGGAGTTCGTTGGCCCTGTTGCTAGCGCTGGTGACGGTTCTCGCCGGGTTGACCACGGTGAACACCGCTGCCGCGCAGGACAGTTGGGTGGCTCGCGGGGAGGAGTACCCCTCGACCGCCACCGAGAGCGACGTTGCGATTCCGATGTCCGACGGCACCGTGCTGCGCGGTGATGTTCAGCGGCCGGCCGATGCTGGTGGGAATCCGCTCGACGGGCGGTTTCCCGTGCTGCTGACCATCACCGCGTACAACAAGACCGTGCTGAACGGGCCCGCAGCAGCGGCGATGGGCGATCCCAGCTACTTCGTCAAGCGCGGATACGTGCAGGTCACCGTCGATGCTCGCGGTACCGGCAGCTCGGGTGGTTCGTGGGCGGCGTTCAGCGAGCGCGAGAACACCGACGCCGGTGAGATCGTCGAGTGGGCCGCCTCCGCCGAACGGCCGTGGAGCAACGGATCCGTTGGCATGCACGGTCCTTCGTACATGGGGATCAGCCAGCTGTTCGCCGCCGCCAACCGGCCGGCCGGGCTCAAGGCCATCTTCCCGCAGGTCCCGGCCGCCGACACCTACCGCGACGTGGTCGCCTCCGGTGGTGCCGTCGACGTCGGGTTCATCCCGCTGTGGTTGGGGCTGGTCACGGGCACCGGGCTCATCCCGCCCGCGTACGGCCCGGGCGAACCCGACAATGCGCTGCAGATGTACCTGTCGCGGATCCAAGGTGCTACCGGGTTCACCGCGCCGATGCTGCTCTCCGCGACACTGGGGTTGGATTCGGCGTTCGACGGACCGTTCTACGCCGAGCGCTCGCCCATCAACGTCGTCGACCGCATCGACGTGCCCACCTTCCTCGTCGGCGGCGAGTACGACCTGTTCCAGCGCGGCACGCCGATGGTGTTCGACCGGCTCCGCGAGCGCGGCGTCCCGACCAAGATGATCTTCGGCCCTTGGGACCACCTGCAAGCCAGCCAGGGCACCGGAATCGAGGACGCCGGGCACGGCACGTTGCAGGAGCTCCAGCTGCGCTGGTTCGACCACTACGTGCGCGGTCTGGCCGACCCGGCGCTGGACGCTGACATCCCGCCGCTGACCTGGCACGAGATCGGTTCCGGCCAGTGGCACCAGGCGCAGGACTGGATCGACGAGCAGCGCGCCACCACGTTCCAGCTCTCCGGCACCTCGCTCCCGGCCTCGCCGGGGAAGCTGGTCGCCGACGACGCCGAACCGGGGCAGACCACGGTCGCTCCGGTCCCCGTCTCCGGCCTGTGCACGCGCTCGGCCAACCAGTGGACCGCGGGCCTGCCCAACACCATCGCGCTCGGGAAGCTGTGCGAGGACAACCGGTGGAACGACCTGTCCGGAGCGGTCTTCGAAACCGAACCGGTGGCCGAGCCGCTGCGGATGCGCGGCCCGATCAACGCTCGGCTGAACATGTCGACGCCGACCGGGAACGGCATGGTGTCGGTCTCGGTGTCGTCGGTGTCGCCGACCGGCGAGGTCAACCGGCTCACCGGCGGCTGGCAGGTCCTGTCCCACCGGGCGCTCGACGAATCCCGCTCGCGCTACCTCGACGGGAAGCTGATCCAGCCGTACCACCCCTTCACCAAGGAAGCCCAGAACCTGCTTCAGCCAGGCGAGATCGCGCCGATCGACGTGGAGGTCTTCCCCACCGGCGCGGTGATCCCGCCCGGCCACAAGCTGCGGATCGCGGTGCAGGCCTACGACGTACCGCACCTGCTCCCCACGCTGCGCGACCTCCCAGCAGCCCTGTCCCCGATGACCATCCACACCTCACCGGAACACCCGTCGGAGCTCACCCTGCCCACGCTCCCCGCCGGCAGGTGAGCCAGATGTCGTGAGTGTTTTGTGGCGTCATAGCACCCCAAAGCACTCACGAGACCGTACCTGCAGCAACTGAGCCTGGAGAGTCAGGACCGCGACCCCGAGGTCATCCGTTCTTTCGCTTGACGTAGATCCGATTGCCCTCCGGGCCGGTCCACTCCATCCGCACCACACCGGCCACGGCAGCGTGCTCCTTCCGCGACGGGTCGGCCCAGTAGCCGGCGACCGGGTTCCGGAAGAACGTCGCCCACAGCTGACCGTCGGCATCGACGAAGAGGTTGTTGTGGCCTGCGCCCACTCCAGCGGTCCAGCGCTTCGAATACGGCCCTTCGAATTTGTCCGCAACCGCGATGATCGCGTCGTACTGGTACCGCTCGCTCCCGTTCTCGGGTGCGTTGTAGGCGTATCGCGTGCTGCCGTCGGGATTCTCGGACGTCCGGTTCCAGGCGGCGTGCATCAGGTAGTACTTGCCTTCGTGCTTGAGGACGTGCGCACCTTCGAGGTACGGCTCCGGCGAGTAGGGCGCCTGCTCGAACTTCGGGAGGTTCGTCCTCTGGACGATGTCCTCCATGTCGTCCCGGAATTCCGCGTACAGGTGGTTGTGCAGCACGAGCCACGCCTTGTCGCCTTCGGCGTAGAGGCCACCGTCTATGTGGTAGTAGACCTCCGGGTCGATCCATTCCGGCCCGCCGGGCGCCCGGTCGCCGAACGGCTTGTCGAGGTTGCCCTCGACGACCCGGTACGGCCCCTCGAGGCCGCCCTCGCTCTTGAGCATGAACGAGCCGACCTTCCTGGAGTGATCGCCCATGCACGCGACGATGTACCAGGACCCGCGGAAGTAGTGCACCTCCGGCGCCCACACGTTGCCGCGCTTGCCGTACTCCTCGTCGCGCCAGTACTCCTGCCACGGCGCGACGACAGTGCGCCCGGGCTCGTTCTCACCGGCGAACTCCGGCGACCACACCTTGCCCTTCTCCGCACCCGGCCGGACGACGGTCGTGTCCACCAACTCCCACGGCCCGTCCAGAGACTCGGCGACCCAGACGAAGATGCCGTCGTTCCAGGGCGCCGGGCCCTTGAGACCGGGAGCGCGGGTGGTACCCGTGGCGACGTAGAGCGGTTTCCCGTCGACGACGAAGCAGTTGACGTAGGTGTCCCGCACCCAGACCCGGCCGAGCTCCTCGTCGCGGGGACGGAGCTCGAGTTCGAGCACGCGGGAGTTGTCGTCCCGCAACCACAAGTCCTTTCGGGTGTCCGCGGTGCCATAGGGCTTCATGCCCGGCCAGTTCGGCGGGTACTCCTGCTGCGGTGAAAGACCATTCGCCCAGGTGGCGGTGGGAAGGACGGTCGCCAGTCCCAGGGTGCCCGCGGTACCCAGCAGCAGGGACCGTCGGTTCAGGTGCGAGCCGGGCATCGACGTTCTCCTCGCTGCAGTGCGTCGAATCGCGAACTGAGGCCGACGTGCCGCACAGCCCCCTGATCGACACTACACAGACTCCGTCGCACCTGCTTCTGCCGTGAACCAGGTGTCGTGAGTGCTTTGGGGCGTCATAGCAACCCAAAACACTCACGACCCTCTACCTGCGCAAAGCCCTCTGGTGCGGCCTAGTGGATCCGAGCGCGGCCGGCGGGGCGTTCAGGCGGTGGTGCGGGCGGGTTCGGCGAACCACCGGCGTGCGGCCAGGGAGACGTAGACCAGGCCGACCAGCACCGGCACCTCGATGAGCGGGCCGACGACGCCGGCCAGGGCTTGGCCGCTGGTGACGCCGAAGGTGCCGATGGCCACCGCGATCGCGAGCTCGAAGTTGTTGCCCGCAGCGGTGAACGACAGGGTCGCCGACCGCTCGTAGTTCAGGCCGATGGCCTTGCCCAGCGCGAAGGACCCCGCCCACATGATCGCGAAGTAGGCCAGCAGCGGCACGGCGATGCGCGCGACGTCGACCGGCCGGCTGGTGATCTGGTCGCCTTGCAGGGCGAAGAGGATCACGATGGTGAACAGCAGCCCGTAGAGCGCGACCGGTCCGATCTTGGGCAGGAACCGGTCCTCGTACCAGTCCCGGCCCTTGGCCCGCTCCCCCAGCTTGCGGGTCAGGTACCCGGCGACCAGCGGGATGCCGAGGAAGATGAGCACGGACTTGGCGATCTGCCACGCCGAGACGTCCAGGCCGACCTGGGGCAGGCCGAGCCAACCGGGCAGCACCGAGAGGTAGAACCAGCCGAGGGCGGCGAACGCGACGACCTGGAACACCGAGTTCAGCGCCACCAGCACCGCGGCGGCCTCGCGGTCACCGCAGGCCAGGTCGTTCCAGATGATCACCATGGCGATGCAGCGCGCCAAACCCACGATGATCAGACCGGTGCGGTACTCGGGCAGGTCGGGCAGGAACACCCACGCCAGCGCGAACATCACCGCCGGGCCGATGAGCCAGTTGAGCACCAGCGAGGAGATCAGCAGCCGCCGGTCGCCGGTGACGGTGTCCAGCCGGTCGTAGCGGACCTTGGCCAGCACCGGGTACATCATCACCAGCAGGCCGAGCGCGATCGGCAGCGAGATCCCGTCGACCTGCACCGCGTCGAGAGCGGGCCCGAGGCCGGGGATCCAGCGTCCGGCGAGGAGCCCGACCAGCATCGCCGCACCGATCCACACCGGCAGCAACCGGTCCAACGTGGACAGACGGGCCATCGCCGCATCCCGGGTCATGCGGTCACCTCATCGGCCGGAGCGAGCACGCTGGACAGCGAAGCCAGGACCTCGGGGCGCACCCGGTAGTAGATCCACGTGCCGCGGCGTTCGCCCTCGATCACCCCGGCCTCCCGCAGCACCTTGAGGTGGTGCGAGATCGTCGGCCCGGACAGCTCGAAAGCCCCGGTCAGGTCGCACACGCACGCCTCGCCGCCCGCGTGCGAGGCGATCAGCGACAGCAGCCGCAACCGCACCGGCTCGCCGATCGCCTTGAACACCCGCGCCAACTCCACCGACTGCTCGGCCGTCAACGGCTCCCCCATCAGCGGGGAGCAGCACAGCTCCGACTCCTGTTTCGACACCCCTCTAATTTGACACACTTCGAATCAGAGGGGCAAACTGACCCCGCTGTTTCGACGTCCATCTAGACAGGGGTCGTGATGTCGCGCATCCAACTCGCCCTCCGGGTCGGCGACCTGGAAGGTTCGATCTCCTTCTACTCGAAGCTCTTCGGCGCGGAACCGGCCAAGCGCCGCCCCGGCTACGCCAACTTCGCCGTCGCCGACCCGCCGCTCAAGCTCGTCCTGCTGGAAGGCGAGCCGGGCCAGGCCACGGTCATGGACCACCTCGGCGTCGAGGTCGACAACACCGGAACCGTCCACGAAGCCACCGAGCGACTGGCCGCCTTGGGCCTGTTCACCGAGGTCGAGAACGACACGACCTGCTGCTACGCCCGCCAGGACAAGGTCTGGGTGCACGGCCCCGGCCGCGAACCCTGGGAGGTCTACGTGGTCAAGGCCGACTCCGAGACCGCGGGCGAATCCCCAAACCTCCTGGTCGAGCCCAGCGAGACGCAAGGGAAGTGCTGCAACTGAGGACGCTTGTGGTGCTGGTCGAGCCCCCAACCAGCACCATCACCTTGCCGCCACCCCTCTGACCTCCTGACCAGCACGGGGCGAGATGTTCAGGGTTCGACGAAGCAGGCGGACGGCGTAGAGCGCGTACCAGATTCCGGTGATTCCCAAGCCGATTCGTTGCCACAGGCCGTGATAGCGCCCCACCTGGGTGTCCATGTCGAAGCTGTTGGCGGCGACCACGATGGCGGCGGGGATCAGGATCGCGACGATGACGCTGAGGACCGCCCATGCCAGTTCGCGGTTCCGCGCTGACCGGTACGCAACCGCGAGGACTGCGGCCGTCAGCGCGGCGAAGGTCGGGAACATGTTCAGGTTGTGCACCCAGCCCGACAGGGAGTAGTCGGTAGTCCCCTTGCTGCCGACCGGATAGCCCACGTAAGGGTCGGCGGTGAAGATCCCCTGAATGATGAGTTCCAGGCCGAAAGCACCGGTGAGCAACGGGATCGCCGCCGCGCCCGGACCGCCGGCGAGCACCCGTCGCAAGCCCACGGCGAAGGTGATGGTCAGCGCTCCGATCGCGATGAAGTTGGCGATCTGGATCCAGCCCTGGTCGCCCAGGCTGAGCTCGCTCCCCCAGTGGTGCAGCGGATCGTAGCCGGAGCGCAGCTCGCCCTGGATCAGGATGACGACGATGAACAGCAGCGGAGCCATCCCGCAGGCGAGCAGAGCACGGGTGCCCCGGGCCGCGGTTGCGACCACGTGCGCCTCCTTAGCATTGTTAAGTCCTTAACGGCGCTAAGCTAGCTTTAGCACTGTTAAGGTGTCAAGCCGTGGAGGACGCCAAGCGCAACGGGCTCGACCGCGACTCGGTGGTCGCAACGGCCCTGGATCTGCTCGACGAAGTCGGCCTGGACGGCCTGACGGTGCGACGGCTGGCGACCGAACTCGGCGTCAAGTCACCCGCGCTGTACTGGCACTTCCGCGACAAGCAGGAGCTGCTGGACCTGATGTCCCAGCAGCTCCAGACCGTCGGGGGCGGGACGCGACCGCGCGAGGGCGAGCCCTGGCCGGAGTGGATCGCCCGGCTGGCCCACGAACGCCGCGCGCTCCTGCTCTCCCGCCGCGACGGCGCCCGGCTGGTGTCCGGCAGCAGCCCCGGCCCCGAGGTGGCGCGGAGGTTCGACGACGACCTGCGCGTACTGTCCGAATACGGGTTCAACCCGGTCCAGGCGATGCGCGCCGTCATCGCCATCGGGCACTACATCACCGGCTTCGTCCTGGAAGAACAAGCCGCGCAAGCCCGCCCGCACACGGAGAAGCGCCCGAAGCGGCGTTCCCAGGAACGAACCGCCCCGCGAGAACGGTTGCCATTCCTGGAAGCGGCCATTCAGGAAGGCGGACCGCCGGAAGGCCCTGCAGCCTTCGAACAGGGCTTGGGCATGCTCATCGACGGGATGCGGGCGCTGGCGCAAAACCCCTGACACGCGCCAACCAGAGCCGAACTCATCGGCGCACATCGGACAGACGCAGTTCGGCCCCGCCCGGAGCCAGGTCCAGGCGGGGCCGAGTTGCGCTGGGGTCGTCAGTCCTTGATCTCGCAGAGGGTGGTGCCCTGGGAGACCGAGTCGCCCGGTTGGGCCGACAGGCCCGTGACCGTGCCCGCCTTGTGGGCCGTCACCGGGTTCTCCATCTTCATCGCTTCCAGGACCGCGATCTGCTCGCCGGCCTCGACCTGCTGGCCGTCGGTGACCGCGACCTTGACGATGGTGCCCTGCATCGGCGCCGTCACCGCGTCACCCGACACGGCCGCGCCGGCCTTGCCCGCGGAACGCTTGCGCGGCTTGGCCTTCCCGGCCGGTGCCGCGCCGGACACCGCCAGTTCGGCGGGCAGCGTGACCTCGAGGCGGCGGCCACCGACCTCGACGGTGATGCTCTGCCGGGCTTCCGGCTCCTCGACCTCGGCGCCGCCGGTGAACGGCTCGATGGTGTTGTCGAACTCGGTCTCGATCCAGCGGGTGTGCACGGAGAAACCGTCGGTGCCGGTGAACGCCGGGTCGCGCACGATCACGCGGTGGAACGGCAGGACCGTGGCCATGCCCTCGACGACCATCTCGTCCAGGACGCGGCGCGAGCGCTCCAGCGCCTGCTGGCGGTCCGCGCCGGTCACGATCACCTTGGCCAGCAGCGAGTCGAACTGCCCACCGATGACGCTGCCCGACTCCACACCAGCGTCCACCCGCACGCCCGGGCCCTGCGGCGCGACGAAGCGGGTCACGGTGCCGGGGGCGGGCAGGAAGCCGCGGCCCGCGTCCTCACCGTTGATGCGGAACTCGAAGGAGTGGCCGCGCGGCGCCGGGTCCTCGTCGAACTCCAGCTTCTCCCCCGCCGCGATGCGGAACTGCCCGCGGACCAGGTCGATGCCGGTGGTCTCCTCCGAGACCGGGTGCTCCACCTGCAGCCGGGTGTTGACCTCCAGGAACGAGATCGTCCCGTCCAGCCCGACCAGGAACTCCACGGTGCCCGCGCCGTAGTAGCCGGCCTCCGAGCAGATCGCGCGGGCCGCCTCGTGGATGGTGCGGCGCTGCTCGTCGCTGAGGAACGGCGCCGGGGCCTCCTCGACCAGCTTCTGGTGGCGGCGCTGCAGCGAGCAGTCGCGGGTGCCGACGACGACCACGTTGCCGTGCTGGTCGGCCAGCACCTGCGCCTCGACGTGACGCGGCCGGTCCAGGTAGCGCTCCACGAAGCACTCGCCGCGCCCGAACGCGGTCTCGGCCTCGCGCACCGCCGAAGCGTAGAGCTCGGGAATCTCCTCGATCGTCCGGGCGACCTTCAGACCGCGGCCACCACCGCCGAAAGCGGCCTTGATGGCCACCGGCAGCCCGTGCTCCTCGGCGAAGGCGACCACCTCGTCGGCACCGGACACCGGGTCCTTGGTGCCGGGCACCAGCGGCGCACCGGCGCGGGTGGCGATGTGCCGGGCGGTGACCTTGTCGCCGAGGTCGCGGATCGCCTGCGGCGACGGGCCGATCCAGATCAGGCCCGCGTCCAGCACCGCCTGGGCGAACTCGGCGTTCTCCGACAGGAACCCGTAACCCGGGTGCACCGCGTCGGCTTCCGCCCGCTTGGCCGCGTCGATGATCTTGTCGATGTTCAGGTACGACTCGCCGGGCGTGGAACCGCCCAGCGCGAAGGCCTCGTCGGCCATCCGCACGAACTGCGCGTCGGCGTCCGGCTCGGCGTACACGGCGACGGAGGCGATGTCCTCGTCCTTGCAGGCGCGGATCACCCGCACCGCGATCTCACCGCGGTTGGCGATCAGAACCTTGCTGATCGGCGTCACGTCCACAGTGGTCAACCCCTCATTTCCCGGCGCGACGCCGGACATCTGGCGAAAACTTGTCTGAACACCTCAGCCCGGCAGCGCCGAAGCGCGCCAAGCGTGCGGGCCGGGGCGCAGCGGTCGCCGCCCCGCCGGGTGGCGGACCGCCGCGGCCGGGTCGCCCCACAGCGACATCGGCTCGCTCTCCGGTTCCGCCGGTGCGGCCTTGGCCGCGGCCAGCCCGGTCAGCGCTGCGGTCAGCGCGGCGAGCTCGACCTCGTCGGGATCACCGCGCACGATGCGCAGCACCGGCCGCTCCGGTGCCGCGTCCGCGTCGTGGCTCATTGCGCACCTCCTCGGGCAGGCGTCACAGCGGGATGTTGCCGTGCTTCTTGGCGGGCAGGCTCTCGCGCTTGTCCCGCAGCATCCGCAGCGACCGCGCCACGTACCCGCGGGTGAACGACGGCGGGATCACCGAGTCGACGTAACCGCGCTCCGCCGCGACGTACGGGTTGCACAGGGTGTCCTCGTACTCCTGCTGCAACTGCGCGCGCACCGCTTCGACGTCCTCGCCGTTGTCCACGGCCTCGGCCAGCCGGCGCCGGTAGAGGATGTTGACCGCGCCCTGCGCGCCCATCACCGCGATCTGCGCCGTCGGCCAGGCCAGGTTGACGTCCGCGCCCAGGTGCTTGGAGCCCATCACGTCGTAGGCGCCGCCGTAGGCCTTGCGGGTGATCACGGTGACCAGCGGGACGGTGGCCTCGGCGTAGGCGTAGAGCAGCTTCGCGCCGCGGCGGATGATGCCGTTCCACTCCTGGTCGGTGCCCGGCAGGAAGCCCGGCACGTCCACGAAGGTCAGCACCGGGATGTTGAACGCGTCGCAGGTCCGCACGAACCGCGCGGCCTTCTCGCTGGCGTCGATGTCCAGGGTGCCGGCGAACTGGGTGGGCTGGTTGGCCACCACGCCCACCGGGTGGCCCTCGACGCGGCCGAAGCCGGTGACGATGTTCGGCGCGAACAGCGCCCCGACCTCCAGGAAGTCCTCGTCGTCCACGACGCGCGAGATGACCTCGAGCATGTCGTAGGGCTGGTTCGGCGAGTCCGGGACCAGGGTGTCCAGCTCGCGGTCGGTGTCGTTGATCGAATCCGCGATCGCACCGCCTGCGACCTCGGCGTCGAACACCGGCGCCTCGGCGAGGTTGTTGCTGGGCAGGAACGACAGCAGCTCCTTGACGTAGCCGATCGCGTCGTCCTCGTCGGCGGCCAGGTAGTGCGCGTTGCCCGAGCGGGAGTTGTGCGTGCGGGCGCCGCCGAGCTCCTCGAAGGTGACGTCCTCACCGGTGACCGTCTTGATCACGTCCGGACCGGTGATGAACATGTGCGAGGTCTGGTCGACCATCACGGTGAAGTCGGTGATCGCCGGGGAGTACACCGCGCCGCCCGCGCACGGGCCCATGATCAGCGAGATCTGCGGGATCACGCCGGAGGCGTGGGTGTTGCGCTTGAAGATCTCGGCGTAGAGGCCCAGCGCCGCGACGCCTTCCTGGATCCGCGCGCCGCCGGAGTCGTTGATGCCGATCAGCGGGCAGCCGGTCTTGAGCGCCAGGTCCATGACCTTGACGATCTTCTCGCCGAAGACCTCGCCCAGCGAACCGCCGAAGACGGTGAAGTCCTGGGAGAACACGCACACCTTGCGGCCGTCGACGGTGCCGTAGCCGGTCACCACGCCGTCGCCGTAGGGGCGGTTGGCGTCCAGCCCGAAGTTGGTGGAGCGGTGCCGCGCGTGCTCGTCGAGCTCCACGAACGAGCCCGGGTCCAGCAGCAGGTCGATGCGCTCGCGGGCGGTGTACTTGCCCTTCTCGTGCTGCTTGGCCACCGCGCGTTCCGAGCCGGCGTGCACCGCCTCGTCGTTCCGCCGGTACAGATCCGCCAGCTTGCCCGCGGTCGTGTGGATGTCCGGCACGTCCACCGGTGGCTGACCGACCGGCTCCGTCGCGCTGCTCATGCAACCAACCCGTCCTCGTTACCTGCTCGACCCCAGTATCCGCGCACGACGGCGATCTCGGCGCACGCAGCACTGGCCATCGCGGAGATTAGTGGGGCGGGTACGTCGAAGTCAATCCGGAAGTGACCAGCGCCTAGTCCGTGCCCACCGCCATCTAGCTGCCAATTCGACGGTTAAGTGAACGGCGGATAGCCGCGTCCTAGATCAGTCGACGGGCGTGTCCAGCATCAGCGCCGCGCCGACCCGCAACAACGCCTCGACGTCGCGGACCGCGCCGGTGCGCGCCATGTCGTTGGCCACCGTCAGCGCCGCCTGCACCAGGATCCGGGAACGCACCTGGTCCAGCTCCGGCCGCGCCTCGCACAGCAGCCCGACCCACTCGGCGACGTAGGCGTGCTGGGTCTGCCGCGCCCGGTGCCGCTCGTCGTCGGGCAGGTGGTTGACCTCGCTGACCAGGATGTCGATGAAGCGGCCGTGGTCGAAGGCGAAGGTGATGTAGGAGCGCAGCAGCTCGCGCAGCGCGTCGTCGGCGGCCGGGGTGCTGGCCAGGGTGCGTTCCAGCTCCACCTCCAGCCACGCGTTGCCGCGGGTGATCACCGTGCCGAGCAGCTCCTGCTTGCTGGCGAAGTAGTTGTAGAGG
This sequence comes from Saccharopolyspora sp. NPDC002686, assembly GCF_040295745.1. Classification (NCBI taxonomy): domain Bacteria; kingdom Bacillati; phylum Actinomycetota; class Actinomycetes; order Pseudonocardiales; family Pseudonocardiaceae; genus Saccharopolyspora; species Saccharopolyspora sp. NPDC002686. The sequence goes on along the minus strand of NZ_JBEOVY010000017.1, from coordinate 12,859 downwards.
CTGGGCCCGGCGATCCCGGCCGCCGCACCGACGTCCTCGGTGGTCACCTTGGTGTAGCCGGCGTCGGAGAACAGCCGCGTCGCCGCCGCCAGCAGCAGCCGGCGCCGGGAGGCGCGGCTGGCGAACAGCGCCGACCGCTGGTCGGAGTCGGCGCGGCGCTCGGCGAACCGGTGCGGGGCCTGGTTGCCGATGACCACCACCATGGCCCGCAGCAGCTGCTCGAACTCCCGCCTCGGCAGGTCGACCTGGTGGTAGGAGGGGCTGGTCAGCACGCTGAACGTGCACCAGGCGCGGAACCGGGCGTCCTGGCCGGTCAGCTCGGGCCGGAAGGCGCGGGCCACCTCGGACAGACCGCTGGCGACCTCGCGCAGCTCGTCGCGCAGCGCGTCGCGCTGCTCGTCGGGGAGCTGCCGGGCCTCGCGCTGCCAGAGCACGCCCAGCTGGCGGTGCTCCAGCGCGGCGGCGGCGAGCCGGTCCACCACCTGGTCCAGGTCGGTGACCTCGGCGGTGATCTCGCTGAACGGCCGCAGCTCGTCGAGCACGACCCGGGTCAGCAGCTGCTGCTTGCCCGCGAAGTGCCGGTAAAGCGCCGAGGACCCGACCCCGACGGCTTCGGCGATGTCGCTCATGCCCACCCGCGCGTAGCCCTGCCGGTAGAACAGGTCCGCGGCGGCAGCGGTGATCAGCGCGCGCCGGTTGCGCGGACGCGTGTTGCGGGCGGGCGGGTTGGTCACCTCGGGCATCGCGTCCTTCCTTTCCCGGGCGGTCCCGAGCATACTTGCGCACTGCTCGCGCCCGGTGCCAGAGAAGCATGGCAGACCGCACCCGCTAGCAGCCGCTGAGCTGGCGTTCAATACGCAGAACCCTTATCCGGCAGGCCTTTCGATCGCGCCCGTGGCACGTGATACTGCGGCATCACCACCGCACGACCGGGAGCCGCCGCATGCCGCCAGAGAACGCCGACCTGATCGGAACCGGGGTCACCGGTCTCGCAGCACAGCTGCGCAGCGGAGCGCTGTCCAGCCGCGATCTGGTGTCGGCCAGCCTGGAACGGGCCGCGGCGCTGGACGAGCTCAACGCCCACATCACCCTCGCCGAGGACGCCGTCAAACGCGCCGACGCGCTCGACCAGCAGCTCGCCGAACGCGGACCGGTCGGCCCGCTGCACGGGATTCCCCTCAGCGTCAAGGACAACTACCGGACCGCGGGCATCAGGACGACCGGCGGCATGGGCGTGCTGCGGGACTGGACGCCGGACACCGACGCCGCGGTGGTGCAGCGCCTGACCGACGCTGGTGCGGTCATCGTCGGCAAGACCAACATGCACGAGTACAGCTTCGGCATCACCTCGGACAACCCGCACTTCGGCCCGGTGCGCAACCCGCTCGACCCGACGCGCAGCGCGGGCGGTTCCAGCGGCGGATCCGGCGCGGCGGTCGCCGCGCGGATCGTGCCTGCCGCCATGGGCACCGACACCGGCGGATCCGTGCGCATCCCGGCCGCGGTGTGCGGCGCGGTCGGGCTGAAGCCGACTCGCGACCGGTTGCCGCTGGACGGCGTGCTGCAGGTGTCCTACGGCTTCGACGTGCCCGGGCCGATCACCCAGGACGTCACGGACTCCGCGCTGCTGATGCACGTGCTCACCAGTGGCGAGACCGTGGCGCCATCGGCGTTGCCGACCGATGCCGCGGCGCTGCGCGGTGTTCGCATCGGCATTCCGGTGGGCGACTACTGGGCGGACAACCACCCGGAGGTCGAGCGGGTGTACCGCGAGGCCGCGCAGCGGTTCGCCGACGCGGGCGCCGAACTGCGCGAGGTGACCGTCGAGCACGCCGAGATCGGCAGCGAGACCGGTTTCCTGATCGCCACTCCGGAAGCGGTCGTGCTGGTGGCGGAGTTGTTCCGCGAGCGCGGGCTCGGCTCGATCGAGCAGCGCCTGGACGATTTCGGCGCCGACGTCGCAGCCCTGCTCCGCAGCCAGATCGGCGCGGACGCCTCGCCCGTTCCCGCGCACGAGTACCTGGACGCGATCAACGAGACCGTGCCCGCCATCCGCCGCGGATACCTGACCGCGCTGTCCGATGTGGACGTTCTGCTCACGCCCACCGCACCTGCTCCGGCGATCCCGTTGGCGGAGACCGGTCAGATGCAGCACAACGGGCGGTCGGTCGATCCGTTCCCGACGTTCGTCCGCTACACCTTCGGGCTCAGCGTGATCGGCCTGCCGGCCATCTCCGTCCCGGCGGGGACCACGAGCGACGGCCTCCCGGTGGGCGTGCAGCTCGTCGGCGCCCACCACGCCGAATCAACGCTGCTGCGCCTGGCCCGGGCCTTCGAGCACACCTCGGACTGACCGGTCACCAGCGCCAGCGGGTGGCGGCAACGAGTTCCTCGGGGTCCGCGTCGGCGAAGCGCTCGGCCTCGGCTCGGCGGACGGTGAGCATCGCGTCGTGCATTTCGGGGCCCATCGCATCGGCCAGCACTGCTGAGGCCGCCAGCGCGTCAGCGGCCTCGGCCGGGTTCGTGGGCAGGCGCCGGATTCCGGCCGACTCCCGGGCGCGCTCGTCGAGCGCCGCCGGGTCGCCGGTGACTTCGCCGGGAAGCCGCAGTTCCCCGCGCACACCGGCGAGACCGGCAGCGAGCACCGCACCGACCGCGAGGTAGGGGTTCGCGGTGGCGTCGAAGCACTTCACCTCGGCGTTCGCGGCCCACTGCTCGGTGCCGGTCGTACCGGTGATCAGCCGCAGCGCCGCCTCGCGCGCCTCACGACCCCACACCTGCCACACCCCGGCCCAGCTGGACGGCTTCAGCCGCAGGAAGCTCGCCGGGTTGCCGGCACCGATGGCCAGCAATGCGGGCAGTTCCCGCAGCACACCGGCCAGGAACGCCTCCCCCGCCGGGCGCAGCCCGTGCGGGCCCGAACCGCCGGCGAACAGGTTGCCGTCCTCGTCGTGCACCGACAGGTGCAGGTGTCCACCAGAACCGCCGCCACCGGGCACCAGGCAAGGCGCGAAGCTCGCCCGCCAACCGTGCCGCCTCGCCACCGAGCGCACGGTGTGCCGGACCAGCACCGCGTCGTCGGCGGCAGCGACCGGGTCGGACGCCGCCACCGAGAGCTCGACCTGGCCGAGCGCGTACTCCGGGTGGAACTGCTGGACGTCCAGCCCCTGCTCGTGCAGGGCGGCGGCGAGCTCGCGGGCGTAGCCGGCGGTGGCTTCCACCCGGATCTGACCGTAGGCAGGTCCGTCGAAGGCCGGGACGAAGTCCTCGGTGTCGTCCCGGCCCAACACCCACTCGTGCTCGAAAGCCGCGGAGGCCGTCAGCCCGAGGTCAGCGGCGGCCCGGACCTGCCGGGCGGCGAACGCGCGCTGGCACCCGACGAACCGCTCTCCGTCCTGGGTGAACTTGTCTGCGGGCGCCCAGGCCCAGCCCGGCAGCGCGGCCAACCGGACCAGCCGGCGCACGTCCGGCACCAACCGCAGGTCGCCGTCCGGGCCACCCAAGTAGCGGCCGGGCACCATCACGTCGTCGAAGGTGAAGGTCTCGAAGCACGGCGAGGCGCCGACCCCGAACCGCGTCGCAGCGGCCAACCGCTCCAGCGGCACGGCCTTGACCCGCACGTTCCCCGCATTGTCCACAAAAGACAACTCGATGAGGCTGACACCGTCGTCGCGCAATCGCGCGATGACGGCGGTCAACCCCACCGGCTCGGACGCCGGAATCCGATCAGCCACACCGCCACCGTAGCCACCTAGGGCGGCTCAGGACACCCGGAACCGACCGGTCAGGATCCCAGCCCCAAGCGCTGCCGCTCCGGGAAGTACCAGCGCATGACCTTGCGCAGGTTGTCGGAGTCGGGGCGCGCCCAGTTGCGCATCAGCTCGGCGCCGAAGGAGATCGCGGTGACCGGCTGCGCCCCGGCCGAGATCATCCGGTCGAACGCGCGGTCGTGCGCCACCGGACTGATCCCGCCGACCGCGTCGGCGACCGGGTGGACGTCGTAGCCCTCGGCGAGCATGTCCAGCACCGGGAAGGTCAGGCACACCTCGGTCCAGAGGCCTGCGATGACCACCTTGCGGCGCCCCGAGCCCTCGATCGCACCGCGGAAGTCCGCGTCCTCCCAGGCGTTGACGCCGGTGCGGTCGATCTCCTCGACCCCCGGCAGCTCGTCCAGGATCCGCTGCGACGTGCCCTTGTTGACCCCCATGTCGACGCCGACCGTGGAGACGACGACCGGGACGTCGTAGGCCGTGGCCAGCTTGCACAGGGCGAGCACGTTCAGGTCGATCTCCTCGCGGGTGCTGGAGGTGACCGTGGAGTACTGCTCGGGTTGGAAGTCGATCAGCGCCACGACGCAGTTCTCGGGCGTGAGCAGGTGATCGGTCCGGGGATCACGTCGGGGTTCGGGCTGGGTCTTGGCCATGGCGGTCTCCTCTCCGAGCACGGGCTGTGTCCGGCACCGCGGTTGTGGACAGCCCACGCTTGGGAACGTGCGTCTACGATCTCGCCGACGCCGGGAGGGCGCCACCCGCTGCGGGCAGCGCCCTCCACCCGGGATCAGTTCTGGGCCAGCAGCTGCTCGAAGGAGACGACGTCCTCGAACGGGTCCGCGCCGGCCGCGACCGGGCGAGCCGCGATCAGGGCCGCGAACTCCCCCGCCGCGCGGTCGATGCGGTCGGCCAGGGCCGTGCCGTCGCCACCGTTGCCCCAGTCCTCCGACGCCGCGTAGACCGCCGTCGGCACCACGGTCGCGCGCAGGTAGCTGAACATCGGGCGCATCGCGTGCTCGAGCGCCAGCGAGTGGCGTGGCGAGCCGCCTGTGGCACCCATCAGCACCGGCTTGCCCACCAGCGATTCGTTGTCCACCACGTCGAAGAACGACTTGAACAGCCCGCTGTAGGAGGCCTGGAAGATCGGCGTCACCGCGATCAGCCCGTCGGCCGCGGCCACGTCGTCGAGCACCTCCCGCAGCTCGGTGCCGGGGAACCCGGTGACCAGGTTGTTGGCGATGTCCTTGGCGTGGTCGCGCAGCTCCACCACCCGGGTGCGCACCGGCAGCTCCCGCTCGGTGGCGGTGGTCAGCCGATCGGCCAGCAGCCGGGTCGAGGACGGCTGGCTCAAGCCCGCCGAGACGACGACCAGCTTCCGCTCGGTCACTTCGCAGCCTCCATCTTCTTCGCGTCCTTCGCCGCCAGCAGGGAGGCGTGCGTCGGCGCCTCCGGGACGTGGCTGGGCCGCCGCGACTCGAATTCCTTGCGCAGCACCGGGACGACCTCCTCGCCGAGCAGGTCGAGCTGCTCCAGCACGGTCTTGAGCGGCAACCCGGCGTGGTCCATCAGGAACAGCTGGCGCTGGTAGTCGCCGACGTAGTCGCGGAAGCCCAGGGTCCGGTCGATGACCTCCTGCGGGCTGCCCACGGTCAGCGGCGTCTGCTCGGTGAACTCCTCCAACGTCGGCCCGCCGCCGTAGACCGGCGCGTGGTCGAAGTACGGCCGGAACTCGCGCACCGCGTCCTGGGAGTTCTTGCGCATGAACACCTGGCCGCCCAGACCGACGATCGCCTGGTCCGCCGAACCGTGGCCGTAGTGCTCGAACCGGCGGCGGTACAGGTCCACCATCCGCGCGGTGTGCTCCTTGGGCCAGAAGATGTGGTTGTGGAAGAAGCCGTCGCCGTAGTAGGCGGCCTGCTCGGCGATCTCCGGGCTGCGGATGGAGCCGTGCCAGACGAACGGCGGGACGCCGTCCAGCGGGCGCGGCGTGGAGGTGAAGCCCTGCAGCGGGGTGCGGAACTTGCCCTCCCAGTCGACCACGTCCTCGCGCCACAACCGGTGCAGCAGGTGGTAGTTCTCGATGGCCAGCGGGATGCCCTGGCGGATGTCCTGGCCGAACCACGGGTACACCGGACCGGTGTTGCCGCGGCCCATCATCAGGTCCACCCGGCCCCCGGCCAGGTGCTGCAGCATCGCGAAGTCCTCGGCGATCTTCACCGGGTCGTTCGTGGTGATCAGGGTGGTCGAGGTGGACAGGATCAGCCGCTCGGTGCTGGCCGCCACGTAGCCGAGCATGGTGGTCGGCGAGGACGGCACGAACGGCGGGTTGTGGTGCTCGCCGGTGGCGAAGACGTCCAGGCCGACCTCCTCGGCCTTCAGCGCGATCCGCACCATCGCCTTGATCCGCTCCGCCTCGGTGGGGGTGCGGCCGGTGGTCGGGTCCGCGGTGACGTCGCCGACCGTGAAGATCCCGAACTGCATGTCAGCTCCCTCGCTACCAGATCCCGCCCATTTAGTACGAGATGCAACTACTTCCGTGAACGATTCTTCCCTACGAGCTATTCCCGGCGCCAGTCGGTACCGGCGGGACGCACGTCACAGCGGGCACCCCGACGCGCCCGGGCATGTCGGCACCGGCACAACAGCTCGCCGTCGTGGGGGCTGCGTAAGATGCGCGCCGTGGCTTCCCCCGACCTGGCGATCAGCGATGCGCAGCAAGTCCTGCAGCGGGTGTTCGGCTACGACTCCTTCCGCGGCGAGCAGCAGGAGATCGTCGAGCACGTGGTCGGAGGCGGCGACGCGCTCGTCCTGATGCCCACCGGCGGGGGCAAGTCGCTGTGCTACCAGATCCCCGCGCTGGTGCGACCCGGTGTCGGGATCGTCGTCTCACCGCTGATCGCGCTGATGCAGGACCAGGTGGACGCGCTCAACGAGCTCGGCGTCCGAGCCGGCTTCCTCAACTCCACCCAGAGCTACGAGCAGCGCCGCGACACCGAGCAGGCGTTCGTCGCCGGCGAGCTCGACCTCCTCTACCTGGCGCCGGAACGGCTGAGCCTGGACTCGACGCTGGAACTGCTCGACCGCGGCGAGGTCTCGCTGTTCGCCATCGACGAGGCGCACTGCGTGGCGCAGTGGGGCCACGACTTCCGCCCCGACTACCTCAACCTGTCGGTGCTGCACCAGCGCTGGCCCTCGGTGCCGCGCATCGCCCTGACCGCCACCGCCACCCCGGCGACCCGCAGCGAGATCGCCACCCGGCTCGAGCTGACCGAGGCCCGGCACTTCGTCGCCGACTTCGACCGGCCCAACATCCAGTACCGGATCGTGCCCAAGAACGATCCGCGCAAGCAGCTGCTGCAATTCCTGCGCACCGAGCACGCCGGGGATGCCGGGATCATCTACCGGCTCTCCCGCGCCGAGGTGGAGCGGACCGCGGAGTTCCTGGTCGCCAACGGCATCGACGCGCTGCCCTACCACGCCGGGCTCGACAAGCAGGTCCGCGCCAAGCACCAGGCGCGGTTCCTGCGCGAAGAAGGCCTGGTCATGGTCGCCACCATCGCCTTCGGCATGGGCATCGACAAACCCGACGTGCGCTTCGTCGCGCACCTCGACCTGCCCAAATCCGTCGAGGGCTACTACCAGGAGACCGGCCGCGCCGGCCGCGACGGACTGCCCTCCACCGCCTGGATGGCCTACGGCCTGCAGGACGTGGTCCAGCAGCGCAAGCTGATCGACCTCTCCGACGGCGACGAGGCGCACCGCCGCATGCAGTCCCGGCACCTCGACTCGATGCTGGCGCTGTGCGAGACCGTGAGCTGCCGCCGCACGCAACTGCTCGCCTACTTCGGGCAGGACCACCCGGACGCCTGCCAGAACTGCGACACCTGCCTGAACCCGCCGGAGTCCTGGGACGGCACGGTCGCCGCGCAGAAGCTGCTGTCGACCGTGGTGCGGCTCGACCGCGAGCGCAACCAGCGGTTCGGCGCCGGGCAGATCATCGACATCCTGCGCGGCAAGAAGACGCCGAAGGTCGAGCAGTTCCGGCACGACTCGCTCAGCGTGTTCGGCGTCGGCTCCGACCTGAGCGACAACGAGTGGCGCGGCGTGATCCGCCAGCTGCTGGCGCAGCGCCTGATCTCCGTCGAGGGCGACTACGGCACGATCGTGCTCACCGGGACCAGCGGTGAAGTGCTGCGCCGGGAAGACCCGCGCCAGGTCCTGCTGCGCACCGAACCCAAGCGCGTCGCGTCGACGCCCAAGGCGAAGGCCGCGAAGCAACCCCCGCAGGAGATGCCCGCCGAGGCCGAACCGGTCTTCCAGAAGCTGCGCGCCTGGCGCCTGGCCACCGCGCGCGAAGAGGGCAAAGCGCCGTTCATCATCTTCCACGACTCGACGCTGCGCCAGATCGCCGCAGCCCAGCCGTCCACCCTCGACGAGCTCGGCGGCATCAGCGGGATCGGCGAGCAGAAGCTCAACAAGTACGGCCAAGCCGTGCTCGACGCCCTCGCCGCGGAGGAGTGATCACGGGGCGAGGTGCTCCAGGACCAGCACCTGGGCCTCACCGACGACGAAGCCGAGTGCAGCGCCGGTGGCGATGAGGGTTCGCTCCTCCTCGCGGAACGCGGGGCGCAGCAGCTCCTCGAACTCCGAGGCGTCGAGCTCCTTCATCTTGCCGACCAGCGTGTTGCGGATGTCCATCGCGTCGGCCGCGTAGTCCTCGACGTAGCCCATCGTCTCCGGCAGCTTGGCCATCAGCAGCTCCGAGACCCGGTGCTTGAGGTCCTGGTAGCGGCGCCCGCCGATGGCGAGCACGAGCAGCGGCTTGGCGATGCTCGCGCGGCGGCTGAGCTCGTCGTCGACCTGGCGCTGCACCAGGGCCATCACCTTGTCCGACATCGGGCCCCGCAGCACCGCCTCGATGACGTTGCGCGGGGTGATGATCTCGGCGGCGATCAGCTCGCAGTAGGCCTCGGCCACCTCGTCGCGGCGCTTGTGGAACAGCCCCTGCCACTCGAACCCGAAGTAGCGCTTCGGCCGCTGCGGCCGGAAGATCATCTTGAGCGCGAGCCAGTCGGTGAACCAACCGGTGAACAGGCCGAACAGCGGCATGATGAGCGGCACCTTGAACACCACCCAGGCCGACATCTGCACCACGCCGATCAGCGCGCCGAACACCGCGCCGGACCGACGGATGAACTGGAACTCCTTGCCCCCGGCCTGCAGGAAGATCCGGTTCAGCAGCTCCTTGTCCCGGACCAGGCTGGTGACCACCATGTCCTTGAGGTCGAAGACGTTGTCCACATCGGACTTGATCTCGCCGAGCACCTCGGACAACAGCCGGGGCGCGTCGGCCTGCACCCTGCTGATCACCGCGCGCTGCACACCGCGCGGCATCGACTCCCACAGCCCCGGCTGGTAGGCCGAGGCGACCTCGCGGACGATCTCCTCGATGGTCTGGCGCAGCGGCTCCTCGACCTCGGCGACGATCCGCTCGGGATCCAGCCGGTCCAGGACCTCCTGCGGCTGGATCAGCTGCTGGGTGAGCGTGTCGCAGGCGACGCCGGCCATCTTCGCCGCGTGCTTGGGCACGATGCCCTGCCAGCCGAGGAACGGTTTGATCCCCTTGAACTCCACCGGGCCGAACATCATCCGGATGGCGAGCACCTTGGTGACGTAGCCGATGAGCGCCGCCACCACCGGGATGGAGAGGTAGACGGGCCAGTGCGCGGCGAAGTCCTGGATGATCGCGTTCATCCGGCCCCTAACTCGGAGCTGGGGTCGCACCGCTGCCAGAACCGGGTTCCCAGCGCCGACATCCGCACGCTGCGCCGCACCACCTTGGTCGGTTTGGGCGAGCTCAGCGCCTCGCGCACCCGGGTATCGGTCTGCAGCAGCTCGTACTGGTCGTCCACGTCCGGCAGGGCCGGGCCGATCTCGACCAGGCCCAGCGACTGCAAGCGGGTCAGGTAGTGCGGGGTTTCCTCCGCCAACGACACACCCACGGAACGGCCCACGGTCGAACCGTTGCGCAGCACTATTCGGGCGTTTCCGCCCACCACGCCGCGTTCGGCGACGTGCAGCACCGGGTACGACGAACCATCCCCCAGACCTGCGAGGATGCGGGCCTCGTCCGGTGTGATGAGGCTCAGGATGCCGGAGTAGAGGTCTTCGGTGGCCTCTTCGCGGCCGGTCATGGCCGAGCGGTACAGCAGCTCGCCCATCCGCTCGCGCAGGTCCTGCCCCTTCGGGGCGTCCTCGGTCTGATCGTCCGGATCATCGGGCGCCGGGTCGGTCTCTTCCTCGGAGTGCGACTCGACTTCCTCGAGCCACTGCCGCGCACCGGTGGCGATCGCCCGCTCCACGGTCCGGAATCCGCGCTCCACCTCGGCCCCACCGGGCAGCTGCCGCATCAACCCGAACCCGATGCGCGCGAGCCCCCAGCTCGTCCTGGCCGTCCACCCGATCAACTCGCCGAGCGCATCGGACTGCGACCCGTCCGCCCGATGACCGTCCAACCCGCATTCCTCCGCTCCGGAAGCACCGAACACCGGGTCGACCCAGCGCTGAGTGATCGGAGCATAACCAGCGCACCCCGGCAAAAGCGAGCACCGGCGGGCGGGGTCAGAACTCGAAGCCGCCCGGCTTCCCGTTGCGGTCGGCCAGCAGCCCGGCGAGCGTCGCGATGGCGATCTCGGGCGGAGTCCGGGAGCCGATGTTCAGGCCGATCGGGCGGTGCACGCGCGCGATCTCGGCATCCGGCACACCGAGCTCCCGCAGCGCCGCGACGTGCGGGCCCTCGTGGCGCGGGTTGCCCATGACGCCGATCCACCGGACGTCGCGCTTGAGCACGTCCTGCAGCACCGGCCCGAGTTCCTCGCGGTGGTGGTCGGTCACCACGACGTCGGCGCCCGGCCCCAGCTCCGGCACCTCGGTCACCGCGTCACCACCGGCCGCCGCTGCCCGCTCGGGGTCCGGTTCGACCAGCGAGACCCGGAAGCCGAGATCCCGGCCGTATCGCAGCAGGTGCTCCGCCACCGGCGACGCGAACACCGCCACCAGCGCGCGATCACCCGCATCCACCGGCACTTCACCGTGCGCCACCGCGCACGCAGCATCCTCGGTCATGGCGCCGAGTGTGCCAGCAGCGACCGGCCGGAACCACCCCCGGACTCCACTGTGGACATCAGAGCCGGGTGGCGCGGGCCAACCAGGCGGGCAGATCCACCACCGCGTTCTCCTCGACCCCCAACGCAGCGGCGTGCTCCCCCACCGCGACACCCCGGTAGCGGCGCTCCTCGATCCCCTCCAGCCGCCATCCCGGCACACCGAACGCCTCGCGCACCACCACCTCCGAGATCTCCGGGCCGAAGCCGGGCCCGGTATCGGCCAGGGCCAAGACGTGGACGGCCGCACCCGGTCGGCACACCGCGTGCAGGCTGCGCACGTACTTCTCCCGGTCCTCCGATCCGAAGACGTGGAACAGCGCGCTGTCCACGACGGTGTCGTACGGGCCACCGTCCAGCGCCAGCGCGTCAGCGATCTCGAACCGGGCCTCGACCTGGTGCTCGGCGGCGTTGGCGCGCGCCCGCTCGATCGCCGGGCGGGAGAAGTCCACGCCCAGCACGTCGTAGCCCAGTTCGGCCAGCAGGATCGTGTGCTCACCGGCACCGCAGCCCGGATCCAGCACCTTCCCGCCGATGCCGCCACGGCGCTCCAGCTCGACGATCGCCGGCTGCGGCTCGCCGATCACCCAGGGAGCCGCGTTCTCCTCGTAAGCGGTGTCGAACACCGTCCGATCCAGCGAAGTCCCCATGCCCACAACCTCTCCACGAACCATCTGCCGCTCACAACGTGCAACTTCCACTCCACTCGAAGTCAACGCCCCTCGCCCACCGGCGATCCGAGTGACTCAGGCCACTCCTGTGGCTGATGGGAATTACCTGGAGGGGGCTTACGTTGGTTGATACGAGACGACTCAAGTAGATGGCGGCGGAAGCCAGCAACACCGTCGCGAGGAGGTTAGGCATGGCGACGTTCTTCGGACCGGCTGGTGGCCCGTTCGACGAGTACTTCGCGCGATTCTTCGGAGCCGACGACGCCTCGTCCGGCTCCCGGCGGATCGACATCACCCAGCTGATGACCGAGCAGGCCCAGCAGCTGGTCAGCGGCGGTGCCCGCTTCGCGCGGGACCGCGGCCAGACCGACCTGGACGCGCTGCACCTGCTGTGGTCCGCCACGCAGGAGGAACCCACCCGCGCCCAGCTGAAGCAGGTCGGCGTCGACCCCGACGCGTTCGCGGCGGAGGTCGAGGCGCACCTGCCCGCAGCCGGTGACGCCGCCGGCGATCGCCCGGTGACGCTGACCCTGGCGGCGCGCACGGTGCTCGCCGACGCCCACCGGGTCGCCCGCGCGCTCGGCTCCACCTACATCGGCCCGCTGCACGTGCTGCTGGCGATGTCGGCGAGCCCCGACTCCGAGACCGGACGGCTGCTCGGCTCGGCAGGTGCCGGCCCCGAGGCGCTGCGCGCCGCGGCCCAGCGCCCGCAGGTCGAGCAGGAACAGCCGAACGCGGACAGCAACACCCCCACCCTCGACCAGTACGGCCGCGACCTGACCGCGCGGGCCCGCGACGGCGAGCTGGACCCGGTGATCGGCCGCACCGACGAGATCGAGCAGACCGTGGAGATCCTGTCCCGGCGCACCAAGAACAACCCGGTGCTGGTCGGCGAGGCCGGCGTCGGCAAGACCGCGATCGCCGAAGGCCTGGCCCAGCGCATCGTCGCCGACCAGGTCCCGCAGGTGCTCAGCGGCAAGCGGGTGGTCCAGCTGGACCTGTCCGGCATGCTGGCCGGCACCCGCTACCGGGGTGACTTCGAGGAGCGGATGACCAAGGTCATCGACGAGATCGCCGAGCACCGCGACGAGGTGATCGTCTTCGTCGACGAGCTGCACACCGTGGTCGGTGCCGGTGGCGCCGAGGGCGCGATGGACGCGGGCAACATGCTCAAGCCCCGCCTGGCCCGCGGCGAGCTGCACGTCATCGGAGCGACCACGCTGGACGAGTACCGCAAGCACATCGAGAAGGACCC